>CACYBG010000399.1 GCA_902772605.1 uncultured Spirochaetaceae bacterium | reverse complement strand
TGGCGCATTTTCCTTTGGCCTCGTTTTTCCATTGCAAAAGTTCTTTATATGTCTTTCGGTACATGTTTTACACCTTTTTGACTTTAAAGTTAATTAAAATATACACCTTTTTGAGATTATTGGCAACGAAAATATACACCTTTTTGACTTTAATTTTGATTGAAATATACACCTTTTTGAGATTATTGACAGAAAAGCATGGTCGGGCGGCTTGTTTACAAAAAAAACACCATGTCAAAACGGTTTGTCCATTCCGGCATGGTGCTTGAAAGAAGTGTTTCCCGTTGGTTTTTGGGAATTACATTCCGGTTATGATGGTATCGACTGCCGAAAATCTTTTGGTAAGCCAGTCTTTCAGGTAGTTTGCGGATGCTTTCTGTGAAGTGTCTGCGGCAGTTTTGGAGGCGTAACACAGTTCACCTTCCGTTTCCGAGTTTCTGCTTGGGCTTCCCCATTTTGCACGGTCTGCGTTAAACTTTTCCTGTAGGGCATCCGTTGAATTTGAATCAATATATCGGGTCAGATCCGAAAGGACGTTTTTGCTCTTTACGCCTGCCCAGCTTTCTTTTACCATGGTCTTGAACCACGGTTGGTTTACAAAGATTACCATCCATGGATTTGCATGAACCTTATCGTCCGTGCACTGTCCGTTCGTATGGCAGAGTCCTGCAAACATCTCGCTTATGGTTCTCATGTTCGCAGCCTTTGAGGAATCTTCATGCGAAAGATCTTCAATGCAGATGCGTCCGTTTCCCATCGTGTAGTCGAAATCCCACGGTGCGCTGAAAGTGAGCTTACGGTTTTTACCTTCCGCAAAATCAAGGCTCATAAAGAATGACGTTACGGAAAGATCCGGATCGCAGACAAGTTCATTGAATACGTAGCTGTCTGCAAGGGAACCAAGGTCTATGACTTCGTTTACGCAGTTCCTGCATTTTTCGCTGTCGCTTGATCCTGATATGTCCGTCCATTCCACCAATTCATAAGAAGAATTGAACCTGTAGTATTTTTTGTTGTAGACCGCTTCGTAGCAGATTCTCCAGAGACTGTTCATGTATGACTCGATGAAATCGTGCTGTGCCGCATCGTTTATGTCGCTTTTGATCGTGTAACCCCTTTGCGGATTTAGAACTGCGTTTCCTTCATAATCCTTTATTTCGCCAATGTAATCGATTTCAAACTGTTCATTTTCCTTTTCGGCGTAATAGTAATGGTCAAATTCAATCAGATAGCCGATGTCGGTGTCGGTCGAATTTTTTTTCGGTTCGGTAAGTCCAAGGCGTTTTGCTTCCTGCTGTTCGGCCAGAAGGTATACGCCCATATATGTTCCGTTGACCTCAAGTTCCACAAGCTTGCAGTCGCTTGCGTATCCCGAAAACATTTTGTGCCACATCAGAAGGCCAACCGCATCCCTCAAAAACGAAGCGTCCTTGTAAACGGCACAGAGAACCCAGTTCTTGAATTCCTTTCCATCGTTGAGTCCAAACATGGAATGTTTTTTGTCGAACTTGATTCTGAGGGGTTTCTTGTCGTACTCCGTCGTCCAGTTTCCGCGGACCTTTACTTCTCCGGAACCGATTAAATTGTCGTTACCGTCCATTATGTCGCATTTTTCATACCATGGCTCAGGTTTATCGGCTTTGGTACCTGTATACCAGGCGTATGGACCTGTGCTTCCTTCCTTAAGAACGTCCGTAACGACCTTTGAGACCGGTTCAAGGACAAAATCCATGCTGCCATCATTCGCCGTGGATACAATCTTTATGCGTGGAAAAACTGTTTCCGTGCTTGGTGACACTTCCTGCTGACATGATGTCGTTCCAAACAGAGCGAAAATGCAAAGTGCAAAAACCAACCATCCTGAGCTTCTTTTACGAAGCGACCTGATTTTTCGTGTGACGTTTTTCATAACTTCTCCTTATAAACTCCGCGTTATGGATCATTTGGGTTTCCCCACAAAAAATGTCTGTCTAATTGTCACACGGTTTTTCTGCAAAAAATACAGAGTCGAACTCACAATTTTTCTTCTGCATCCGGTAAACCGTCAGAACGAAACGATTTCCTCAAAAACCGAGAGCGTAAACTGATCGGTCATTCCGCTTATGTATTCAATCACGCATTTCTGGAAGCTTTCCTCGCTTTCGATGTCAAAGATTTCCCTGGTCTGATACAGAAGCTCGTTTTTTTTCTTCAGGTCGTATGCTGTGTATTTTATGAGCCAGTCGATGAATGTTCCGCAAAGTTTCGGGGCAAAATCAAGGAACTGATGAACCGTTCTGTTTTTTGCGTAGACATGGCTTTTCATGAGTGTCCTGTAGATTGTGCCTATGACGTTTTCCGCGTATGCCTGAAATTCCTGAAGCCTCCAGTTGTTGTAGATTACGGCAAAAGAAAAC
>CACYBG010000398.1 GCA_902772605.1 uncultured Spirochaetaceae bacterium | reverse complement strand
TCCTCCCAGCAGAATCCGGTTGAAGGGGAAAAAAGACCTTCCGGAACCGATTTTCTGGGCTCCCTGACGGGTTTCTTCTCCTCAACATTTTTCACCTCAAGCTGCGGGATGGGCTTCAAGACCATATCCTCCGGGGAAAGCACCTTCTTTTCTTCCTGAACTTCAGGCTCCGGGCTTTCATCGGGAAGAAGGTCCCTGGTCAAGGCCTGGTATTCCTCCTGCGTTATGTTGCTTGCTATCTGCAGGGCCGTTACGGGGGATTCATCCTCTGTTCCGGCACCGTCTTCAACCGCATCCTCTATGTCAAGGTCAAGGCTGATGTTCAGGTCTATGTCGTCTTCAGAAATCCGGATTTCACCGTCGGAGCCCGAATCCAATCCTTCATCGGCTGGCGGAAAATCATCGGACGGTTCTGCAGAAACAGGGGGGGCAGCAACGAATTCCTGTTCCGTACTTTCGCTTTCAACGGGTTCGGATTCATGTTCGTCGGCCTTTACCGGTTCGGGAACCGATTCTCCTTCATCCGTCGCATCACCGTTTTTTCCCTTGGAGCTGATGGAGGATATTATCAGGTATCCGATGCAGCAGAGAGTCGCCATCATTATGACAAGGAGGGCGGAAATTCCCTTGTTCCTTATGGACGACGGCTTCAAAAGGTAGATGGCTGCAGTAAGGGTAACGGTAGATCCGTCTGAGGCCTTGATGTTGCTGCTCTTGGTCATTATGAGTGAAGACTTGCGACCGCCGATTTCAGAAACGTTCCTCGGATATGAAAGGATGGGCTCACCGTCTTCAACAAGCTGTATGCCGGCAATGTCGTTCAGGCTTCCCAGTGAACGCAGGAATGCAGTCGAAAAGGCTTCCGACCTGGGTGAATTTGACTTCAGGTTCCGGCTGGTCTCCCTTACAAGCTCGGTAAAACGAAAGTCGGCGCTGGAAGGTCCGGTCCTGTACTCTGCGAAAAGTGAGAGAACGTAAGAAACTACGGTTATTATGTATATGGCAAGGATGGCTAGGCCAAAGAAGAAATTCCTTTTACTTTTCATATGAATCAGTATACCGACTTAATTGAGTGTATGCAAGTTTCAGCAGTTCGAAAAAGCTCGTTTTGTTGTTGCCGAGACTCTTTCTGAGCCATGCCGCATACGGAAAAAATGGATACAGATCCGTGTTTTCTTTCAACACGGAAGCCTGAACAAGCTGAGCGCTTTCTTTAAATATCGGACTGATTGAGGCCATCCATTGAGCTATTTTTATCCCATAATTCGATTCGGAAGGAGAAATGAAGGGGTAAGGGCCGTCAGAAGAACCTTCGTCCATTCCGCGGGACTTTACATAACACCCGTTATGCTCCGGACTTTCGATTTCTCTGGAATCCGACGTTTTTCCGGAGAATTTCAGGTCGGGTGAATTGCGCATGTTTACGAACGCATGACCTTCCAGGGAGTATCCATGCCTTTCAGCCCATTCCAGCAGGGTCTTCCTGTATCCGCAAAGTACGCTGCTTGACTTCGGATTTTCAAGCGCATCCCCGAATACGTTCGTTCCTTCACATGATTCAAGTTCCGTCCTGAACATCAGCGATGAGTGGGCAGTCTCGGGATTTGAAAGTCTTGTCGCAGACTTCATGAATCCGGCATCAAGGTAGGTACCTCGGCAATAGGGTTTTCCGCCGCTGTATGCAAAGTCGGCCCCGAACACCCTGATCGTTTTCGCCCCGAGAAGCCTTGCCAGGTCGCACGCAGCTATGGTAACGGTTCCGGATCCGCTTTCAAGGACTGGAAGTGCATCATCAGGGATGAACGAACAAAGCGGATGCCTGCTCTTTGAAAGAAGGACCGTAAAGCCATTTTCCCTCAGCATCCTTACGGCGGTCGGATTTGCACACATGTCGAATACGAATGCAGTGGATTTTCCGACAGCATCCCCGGCTGGAAGGAAATGTGACGATGAGACGAACTGTCCGTCGATTGAAACCACATATTCCGGCTCGATTCCCCTTGAAACAAGGGCACCATAGGCCGTGTCCGTTGAAAATACGACAAAGGAATCACGCCTTGCCATGATTTCACCGATGCTTACATCAAGGCTGGGGCCTGCGGCAATGACGGCTGCAGTCTTTCCGTCCTGTACGGTCGGAAGAAGGAACCTTCCCGAATGGATCGCGTTTTCGATTATGTTCCTCTGCCAGATTTTCCCGAAATGCGACTGAACGGAAAAATCGGACGAAAATTCTGCCAGTTTGCTTTCAAGGAAGTCCCTTATCCTTCTGCAGGTTTCGGGGACATGACTTTCCCACGCCCTGTGAGCAACGAACGAAAACGACGGGTAGGCGACCGGAAGATAAAGTTCGGAAAGCTTGGACTCAAGCTCATCAACGGTACAGCAGTCGGCATTGCAGGAATCGAAAATCCTACGCACCCTTGGAATCGAAAGGGAAAAGTCCAGGCTTTCACGGTCGGCTTCAACGGCAAGCACGAAAAAATCACCGTGAAGGCTTGAAAGGAGGGTTTCGATGTGGAAAGCTCCGCCTATTCCTGCGCATACGATGAATCCGTCGCGACATTCCTCCGACAGACCGGAAGATTCGCCTGTAGGCCTGTATTTTGAGTGCATCGGCTTACCGTCCGTAAAAACCGGCACGGAATCACCGTTTTTTGAAACAATCGTTCCTGAATAAATCATTTTTCAGCCTTTTTTTATGCATGAAGATTTACGAAAGTGCATGTGCTGCCCGCATTCGGATTCCCCAGATACGCTTCCAGTTCTCCGTAGAAATCCGCCATCTTGCTCCTTATCTTCTTTTCGGAATCGGCTTCGTTTACCGTCCCCCGGTTCCGCTCCCATACTATGTATTCCGACGGAAGCACGTTCCTTATCCATTCGTTGTCGTCAAGGTGCTTCGTTATGACATCCAGAAGGAATTTCCTGCGTTCCTCAAGGTTGAATTCCTGTTCCTTGAAAACCAGGTTGGGCTTCGGAAGCTTTTCACCATTGATTTTCCTGAAGAAGTTCCAGTCCACATCGGGATTCCTTCCAAGCGAGTTGGAATACTTGTATCCGTCGCTGAGCCTGAACAGCCGTCCGCCGAAATCCTCCGAGCGGAACCAGTCCCTGTACGTATTCAGGGCAACAGAAGGAAAGCTTCCGGGTGCAAGACGGGTCTCCTTCGTTGAAAGCCTGAAATCGCCGGCAGAATTCGTCTCCTCAAGTTCGTTCGGCTGGGTATGGCAGAACGATTTTGACGGAGCAAGGTCGAGTCCGCAGAAAAAAACGTTTCCGTCCGTGATGTCCATTGCAAGCGATGCAGCAGTTCCGCTTACGGTTCCGTTCCTTTTGGCCTTGGTCTGGATGTATCCGCATTCACGAAGAAGGTCTTCGCCGCATCCGTCTCCATACGAAAGGGGGATGACGGTCTGATTGAAAATCTGTCCGTAACATGCAGCTTCAAGCGGAAGGGCTACGGGTATGTCGTAGTCGTTTTTCATGGCAAACGAAAGGTGCTGCTTGGCCCAGTATCCGCCGTCGGTCGATATTATCAGGTCGGGAATCACGTTGCGCTCGATCAGGGGCTTTACCGCCGAAGAGACTGCAATCAAAAAGAACGTCGCACGGTTTTCAATAAGCATGGGTATTGAGGATTCAAGGCTCGGTCCGCTTGCACATATTACGACCGGAGCGGAACCTTTCTGTATGTATGCATTCTTGCGTGAAAAAAGGCAGAACCTTAT
>CACYBG010000397.1 GCA_902772605.1 uncultured Spirochaetaceae bacterium | reverse complement strand
ATAAACACAATTTTTGGTACGGAGTTCCTCAAATGTCTGAATGCCAATCGGCAGATTTCTTCGCTCGCTCTTATGGACAGTATAGTATGGAAAAATCGATTTTGCTACACCTTGAACAAATCAATCTCGTTTCCGATTTTGTTGATTGCAATCCGAAGCTGTTCACTGATTTTCAAAAGTGCAGAACTTGTGCCGTTCATGCTTTCCGCATCGTTTTCCATTTCCGTCATGCTGTTTTTTATCACGTGAGTCGTTTCCTGAAGATTATTGATTTCCTTCAGAATCATTTTGTTTCCGTCTTCCATTTCACGTGAGGCAACCCGAACTTCCTGCGTACTGTCGTTCATTTCTTTCAGAGCAAGGAAAATCTGATTTGAACCGACATGCTGCTCTTCCATTGCCGAGCGAATCTGCAGGACGACCTGACGCGTTTCTTCTATCAGATTTCTGACTTCCGCAAAACTCTTCCGGCTTTCGCTTGATGCCGACACGACCGTGTTGATTGTGTTGATAATCTTGTTAAGTTCCGAACCTATTTTGTCCGACTCGTGTGAAGAAGTTTCAGACAGCTTCCTGATTTCATCCGCAACAACTGCAAAACCTTTTCCGCTTTCACCGGCATGGGCAGCTTCAATTGCGGCGTTCATTGCAAGAAGGTTGGTCTGTTCTGCAATGCTGGCAATCGTTACGTTTGCATCCTGAAGAGTCTTTGACTGTTCGGCAATTTCCGTGATGTGTGAATCAACCGCAGTCTGCCTTTCCATTCCGACTTTTGACGACGATTCCAACAGCTCGAAAGTTTTTGCCATCTTGTTTACGGAACCGTTCACCGCCTCAATGTTTCCAATCATCTCTTCAACGGCGGCACTTGCACCCGACACACCGTTCGACTGGGTTTCAATCATGTGTTCAAGACTGTGGATGTTCTCGGTGATTTCCGCAACAGCAGCAGAAGTCTGGGAAACTGCATCAACCTGACTCGTAACCTGTTCACCGACATTGCTGATGTTTTTCAAAATCTGGTCGATGGAGCCGGACGCATCGTTTACCGTTTTCTGCAAAGTCTTTTCGCTTGAATCAAGGTCGCCCTTGGATGTCTTAATCTTTCCGACAATTCCCTGCAACGTTCCGACGAATTTATTGAATCCGTTACCCAGGTTTCCGATTTCGTCCTTTGAAACGATATCCAGACGATGTGTCAAATCTGCATTTCCCGCTGCAATATCGTTGATTGAACCGCTGACTTTTTTTATCGGATTTACAAGTCCGCGGGAAATTATGAACGCAAGTGCAACTGCAATAACAGCTCCGACAAGGAACAGAATCACAATCATTATTTCAGTTTCAAAAATCGATGCCGTCAGTTCCGAAGATTTTCCGACGCTCACAAGAACAAGCCCGCTGTCCGAACCGATTTTGGTCGAAGCAAAGAACATTCCGCCGCCAGCATTGACGTTCATTATGTCTGAACCGTTCATGGTTTTCTTGTAATCCTTCAAAGCCGGATAGTCGTCAAAGAAATTCGCCTCAAGGATTTTTGAGAAATCAGCGTTGGTAAGATAGTTTCCGTTCTGGTCGAGCAAAAAAGAGACTCCGTTTTCAGAAAGACTGATGTTTTCTATTATGCCGTTCATGTCGGAAAGCAGAATGTCAACCGCAACAACGCCCCTGAACTTACCGGAAGAATCATGGACGGCATATCCTATCGACGTGACGAGCGAGTTGGTTGTTGCATCGGTATACGGCTCGGTGATTACAGGACGGTCGGATGCCTTTGACTTGTAATACCAGTCGCGAGTTTCCTTGTCATAGTCCGGATCCGGATCCCAGCGGTCGCTTGAATAGAAGATTCCACCTTCAGACATGGGGACGGGATCGGCATAGTACAGGCACAGTATGGCAGGATTATCCTTATGGACTTCAATGAAATCGGTGATGGTACGTTCCTTTTCAAGTCCTTCGCGCAGAACGTAAACCGTCATGTCCTTAACCATCTGTATGGGCTTTTCAAGAAAGGCGTTTATCTCTTGGTTCGCATCCTTAAGCTGAAGTTTTGCAGTATTCTGTATGTCGGCATTAAGCTGCCTGTAATCTTTCTGAAGAATCGGCAGGGTCACAATCAATCCCGAAAGAATCGCCACTGCTACAAAGCTCAATATGATTTTGGTACGGATGTTCTTCATTTATTTGTCCTTTGAACTGAATTGAAAAATACTCTGTTGGACCGTATGACATACGGCAGGACTTTTAGGATGGGAAATTTGGAGCCGCCTCCATTTAAAAGTATATGGCTATTTCAAATTTTTGTAAAGAAACCCTTTTGACATTTATCACGTAATTTGTTAGACTCCAACAAGTTTTT
>CACYBG010000396.1 GCA_902772605.1 uncultured Spirochaetaceae bacterium | reverse complement strand
TCAATCTTTACGTTCTTTGCATGGATGCGGAGGATTGCCTCACGACCCTTGACGTCAGGCTTATCAACGACAACCTGCCTGTCGAAACGACCCGGGCGAAGAAGTGCCGGATCAAGTACGTCAGGACGGTTTGTAGCGGCAAGGATTATGAGACCCTTTTCGTTATCGAAACCGTCCATCTCGACCAGAAGCTGATTCAAGGTCTGTTCGCGCTCATCGTTTCCACCAAGGTTGTTCACGCGGCTCTTACCGATTGCATCAAGCTCATCGATGAATATGATGCATGGAGCCTTTTCACGTGCAGAACGGAACAGATCCCTTACGCGGGAAGCTCCGACACCGACGAACATCTCTACGAAATCAGAACCGGAAATCCTGAAGAAAGGAACCCCTGCTTCACCGGCAACGGCCCTAGCCAAAAGAGTCTTACCTGTTCCAGGCGGTCCGACAAGAAGCACACCCTTCGGAATCTTACCTCCGATGTCGGTATACTTTTTAGGCTGCTTGAGGAAATCAACGACTTCGACAAGCTCTTCCTTTGCTTCATCTTCACCGGCTACGTCATCGAAACGGGTCTTTACCTTACCCTCGCTTACGGCCTTGCTTTTTCCTGATCCTGCTCCAAAAACGGAACCCATGCCGCCAAGACCGCCGCCCATCTTCCTGAACATCACTATATAAATGACAACCAGTATGATTAAAGGCAGACAGTTGAGGAGAATCTGAAGGAAAACACCGTTGCGCTTTACTTCGCGGGAATATTTTATGCCTTTTTCATTCAAAAGATTCAGGAAATCTTCGGTCAAAAATCCAACCGTGCGGTATTCCTCATGGTCGCTTGTACTTCCGATTCCAAAGAGCTTCAAAATTCCGTTTCCCCTCTGGCTCTCGGACCTTGGAACGCCATTGGACTTGTATCCTATGAAATAGGTGTCTCCAACAACGACCGTATCGATTTCACCGTTTACGACCATGCTGCGGAAATCGGAAAATTCAATGGTCTGTGCGTCAGATGCAGACGAAATCAGGAAATTGGCCATTATGCCTATTCCAACCAGAACTATCAATATGGCCAGGATCGGAAACTTTTTGTTTTTCTTGGGCGAATCACCCTTTTTGTCGTCATCCTGTTCGGTTGAAAGCTTAAAGAAATTGTACGGATCGTTTGGATCGCGGTCTTTCTTTTTGTCATCGTCACTCATAAATGCCTCGTCTCCGAAAAAACGGAGTATTTGGTATGCAGGACCCTTGTCCCGCTGTTTTATCCCCAACCGCTTGTCGGGCGTCGGGAAATGAGGTCTCATAAGGTATTGCAATCGATTATACGCTTCATTTCGACGAAAGCATCGGGAAATGCAATTCTCCGCATACGGACCAAGATGGGGTTGCGACCGTCATCAGAACGAATCAAACCCCTTACATATAATATATGGAAATATTTTCCTTTAGTCCACAGAAAAAATATCCAGAAAGCTCCCTGATTTTAAAATCAGGCGTCCACCTGCACAAGGTTTCCGGATTCAACGTCTGCATAAACGGACTGCCTTGAACGGTACGGATTCTTGATTGCCACCATCTGCTCGCGGATTTCCCCCATCTGGAGCTTTATGAGGCGGCGGTTCCTTTCGTTCTGTGCAATGACCTGGGTCTGAAGGTTTGAAAGGTCGTCCTGAAGTTTTTCTATCGGAATGATGTCGGCAGGATTGTATGTGGATGCGCTTGATTTTATCCCCAGATAGAGCTTTTTCATCGGAACGATTACCTTCTGGAGCGAACCGATTCCTTCTACGATTTGATTTTCAAGTTCAGAGTGGGCCATCAGGGCTTCTGCGTTCTGAGAGGCAATCTGATTTTCCTGCATCTCCAGAACATTAAGATACTCTTGAAATTTTGAACGCTGATTTTCAAGAAGGGCCTTAAACCGCTTTATGATTGCAACCCTTTCCGCCAACTCTTCCTGACTTAAAATTTCGCTCATGTCCACTTCCTCCCAAAAAGTCTTTTACATGAAATCCCGGAATCCGCCCCCGAACGTGCAGAATCAACCCGTTATGCTGATTGTAGGACCGTCGACAGGCATCTTGACGGCATTGTTCGCCTGGGTATTGGAAGCCGTCTCCCAACTTTCCTTCAGCTGCTTCAAGAGTCCCAGTATGAATTCCAGCCTTTTCTTATCGTGCTTGATTCCTGCGGTCAAAAGTTCAGAGTTGAAATAAATGTAAAGAGCCATCAGGTTCTTGGCTATTTCTCCACCCTTTTCCATATCAAGGCTTACCTGAAGTTCCGTGATTATGTCCTGGACCTTCTGTACGTGGATTCCGAAACTTTCGATGTTGTCGGCAACGATTTTTCCGTCATGCTGAATCATGGATATGGCATCTTCCAGATGTGCGCAGGCCCCTTCATAAAGCATGACCACAAGCTTGCCCTGACTGGCTGTCTTAACACCGATTTCACGGTAAGCATTGTATCCACCACCATAAGAATTGTAGTTCATTCATTTTCCCCTTGGCTATGAAAGCATAAGGCCACCTCAAAAATCCGACAGACAGGACACGCGCCCCGAGTGCATCGTTTTCAGGAGGTTTACCCGGATAAGGCCCAACACTAAAGAAACAGATTTTCATTTAATCAGTTTCAAAAAAAAGCCCTATCTTGGCATTTATCGGCTGATTTGACGGTCCAGTTGAATGGATTTTTTTCCCCTTGAACGAAGCCTGATTGCGTTTTAAAATCATAAATCAACCTTAAAACAGTTTTCACTGCCGTCGAAAAGTATGGAAAAAGTCGATTTACTTGAATATGCGCCCGGATGAGTCGTAGTGGCTTGCCCAGTATGCCTCGTCCAGTGATGATTCCGCAACTCCGGTCACGGGTTCGTCGCTCATCGAATGGATGATTCTGTTTCCGCCCAGATAGATTGCAACGTGGAAAATCTTTCCGTCCCTGATGAAGAAAACCAGATCGCCCGGAAGCATTTCGGACTTATCGACAGGCTCCGCATATTCCTTCATCGCACCGGATGATTTCGGAAGTTTTCCCAATCCGGACTCCATGGCAACGGCATAAACGAATCCCGAACAGTCCATTCCGTCCCTGTCAGCACCGCCGTATTTATATGGAGTACCGATGTATTTCCTTGCACAGTCGATGAAAGCCTTTCTCTCGGGACTGATTTTCACATCGGAAGCGGCCCCCATTTCAACGCTCGGAACGGAAGGCTTCGATTCATCATCTGACGAAAGGAC
>CACYBG010000395.1 GCA_902772605.1 uncultured Spirochaetaceae bacterium | reverse complement strand
TTTCCCGCGTCTATGGCCATGCGGACCGTTGATGCGGCAACTCCATGTGCAGTCCTGAACGGCATTCCCTTTCGGACCAGATATTCGGCCACGTCGGTTGCGTTTGCAAATCCGCCCTCGCAGCTTTTTTCAAGGTTTGCGACATTCCATCTTGCAGACGAAATCATTGCGGTGAACACGGTGATGTTGTTCTGTACCGTATCCAATGCATCGAAGAGGGGTTCCTTGTCTTCCTGAAGGTCCCTGTCATAGGCAAGGGGAAGTCCCTTTACCATGGTCAGCAGGTTGATGAGGTCTCCGTAAACCTTTCCGGTCCTTCCGCGTATGAGCTCCGCAAAATCAGGGTTCTTTTTCTGAGGCATTATGGAGCTTCCCGTAGACCATTTTTCGCTCAGGTCGATGAACGAAAATTCCGTCGTCGCCCAAAGAACGATTTCCTCGCACATGCGGCTCAGGTGGGACTGGAGGATTGCAAAATCCGACGTGAATTCAATGCAGTAATCCCTGTCGCTTACAGAGTCCAGTGAATTTTCCGTCACTCCGTCAAAACCGAGAAGTTCTGCGCTGCGTTCACGGTTCAAAGGCAATGTGCTTCCCTGAAGTGCTCCGCTACCCAAAGGAGAAAGGTTTATCCTTCCAAGGCTGTCTTCAAGTCTGAGCCAGTCCCTTTTGAGCATTGAAGCCCAAGCCATTATGTGCTGTGCAAGCGTTCCGGGCTGGGCATGCTGCATGTGGGTGTATCCGGTAAGCATGGTATCCTTGTGTTCGGATGCGATTGCAACAAGGGCTTCAATCAGGGTAATCAGGTTGTCCTGAACGGTCGGAATCACCCTCCTCAGGTAAAGCCTTTCATCAAGCGCAATCTGATCGTTACGGCTTCTTCCGGTATGAACCTTCTTTCCGCAGTCGCCTATCCTGTCCGTAAGTGTCGCCTCGACGAACGAATGTATGTCCTCGGCCGAATAGTCGATTTCAAGCTTTCCGTCCGCAAGATCCCTTTCTATGGATTTCAAGCCGTCCACAATCTTCTTAGATTCGTCGGAAGATATGATTCCCGCTTCTCCGAGCATGGTTGCATGTGCGATGGAACCATGGATGTCGTCAAAGGCCATCCTTTCATCCACATATATGGACGTTTCAAATTCAACCGCAGCCGCATCCGGCCCCTCGGCAAACCTACCGCTCCAGAGAGCCCTGTGATTGTCATCAGTTATCGCACTGTGATGCGCTTCTTTATTCTGTGCCATATCAATAGTCCGTCACCTTTCAAGGGTTCAGGCGTTTTCCTCCATCCATCTTCTGATTCCGTTCTTTATGTCGTCATCTATGTCGTGCTCTATCTTGCAGGCATTGATGGCGGCCTGCTCTTCACCGACACCGGCAATCTTCATAAGGAATCTGGTCAAAAGTACATGCCGCTCGTAAACTTCAGTTGCCCTGGCCCTGCCCTTTTCGGTCAGAAGAAGGGTTCCGTTGTCGTTTATGTGCAGGTATCCCCTCTCAACAAGTATTCCCATGGCACGGCTTACGCTCGGTTTCGATACGCCGAGTTTTTTTGCAACATCCACGGAACGGGGTTCGCTTCCCTTTTCCTTGTGCAGCATGAGGATTGCTTCTATATAGTCTTCTCCAGACTCATGAATATCACTTTCCATAAAACTCCTCTGATAAAAATCATAAAGCAAAGCGGATGAAAACCACGCAAACGGAATTCATCCGCATCCGAACGGCCGCCATGGCGAACATGCAATGTTACGATTATATATGGAAGACAACCAGTTTTCGGATTATCCTCCATAATCTTCTAGTTCAGGTCCATAATCTGTTCGTAGATTGCCCTTCCGCCCGGAACCATCGGAAGTACCGGAACGTCAATGTCAACCTTTGCATCGATTACGCAAGCCTTTCCGCTCTTGAAGGCCTGTTCAAAGACCTTTTCGAACTCTTCGGCATTTGAAGCCCTGTATCCCTGAATTCCATAGGCTTCTGCAAGCTTCACCCAGTCCGGACCGAAGTCAAGGGTTGTTGCACTGTAGCGTTCACCGTAGAAGACCTTCTGCCAGAGCCTTACGTTTCCAAGGGTACCGTTGTTGACCACCACGATTACCAGAGGAAGGTTGTAATGTGAGATTGTCGCAAGCTCGTTGCAGTTCATGCGGAAAGATCCGTCGCCGGCAATGTGCACGACCCTTCCGTCTGGATTTGCAAACTGTATTCCGATTGCAGCTCCGGTTCCGAATCCCATGGTTCCAAGTCCGCCTGAAGTTACGAAGGTCCTTGGCTTTTCAAACGGATAGTGCTGTGCAGTCCAAAGCTGATGCTCTCCAACTTCCGTCGTGATGAAAGTATCCGGTCCGGCAATCTTCCTTATGCACTCGCACATGAACTTCGGATTGATTGAATCCTTTGGATTTTCATCGTACATCTTCGGATGAACTTTTTCCCACTCTGAAATCCTGGACTTCCATTCACCGTGGTCGGCCTTATTTACGAGCGGAAGGAGCCTTGAAAGCACGTCCTTCACGTTTCCGATGAGGCTTCCTGCAACAGGAATGTTCTTGTTGATTTCGGCAGGGTCAATGTCGATGTGGAATACGCGGCTGTTTTTTGCAAAGCGCGATGCATCTGAAATTACGCGGTCTGAAAAACGTGCTCCCAGGGCAATGACCAGATCGCTTTCGGACACTGCCATGTTGCTGGCCTTCGTTCCGTGCATTCCGACCATTCCAAGGTTGAGTGCATTGCTTGAAGGGAACGCAGAACGACCCATCATGCTTTCAGAAACCGGGATGTCTGCCTTTTCTGCAAGTTCAAGGAGTTCCTTTGCGGCATCAGAAATTATGACTCCGCCTCCTGCATAGATTACGGGACGTACTGAAGAATTGATTACGTCGGCAGCAGCCTTGATTTCTTCGTCGCTCGGTACGGGAGTGTCCAAAGCCCTTCTGAGGCTTACGCTGTCCTTCGTAACAAATTCCACTGCATCGGAAGGATTTGCAAGCGGTTCAAAATCGATGAGTTTTTTCGGATCGGTGACTTCCTTGGGAATGTCGATGAGTACGGGACCCGGTCGTCCGCTCTTTGCAATGACAAAAGCTTCCCTTATTACCGAAGCAAGCTCCTCGACGTTGCGCACCATGAAATTGTGCTTGGTAATCGGCATGGTTACGCCGGTTATGTCGATTTCCTGGAACGAATCCTTACCCAGAAGGGATGTTGCAACGTTGCATGTAATGGCCACGATCGGGGAAGAATCCATGTATGCAGTCGCAATTCCGGTTACAAGGTTTGTCGCTCCAGGACCGCTTGTTGCAAATACGACTCCGACCTTTCCGGTTGAACGGGCATATCCGTCTGCCGCATGGGCAGCACCCTGTTCATGGGCCGTAAGTATATGGCGGATCCTATCCTGATTTTTATAGAGCTCATCATACACATTCAGTATGGCACCGCCAGGATAACCGAAAATGGTATCGACACCCTGTTCAACAAGGCATTCGACAATTATACGGGAACCAGAAATTTTCAATTTAGAACCTCATTTTAGGCAGGGCGACCAAGCCTCTACGGATAAAGACGCCCCCCGGGATATTTAAGGCCGCCCCGAAACTTTTTCCGGATGCGACCATTGCACTGACTACGCAAATGCATGTGTTTTATTGATGGAAAGTGCAGGATTTGCTCCAGAACTTTCCGATACCCTCCATTCTACCGATAATGGCCAGCAGATTCAAGGACGAAAGTTTTTCCAAGGCGAATTTTCGACCATATTCGACTAATTTAGACGGTAGCCTGGAGCCGGAAAACAATTTCGTGACGCGGACAAACGGAAAACCCGCCCTGACTGCATTCAACAGATCAAGACGGGTTTAATTTCCAACCTTCGGCCAGACGGACTATTTCATCTGTGCGGTTTCGATGTAGCCGTTCGAACCTTTCGTTATGGCATATCCGAGGACGGGATTCTTTGAGCCGTTGCCCCAGACATGACCACCAGTTTTATATCCTGTATTATTAGAATTGTTGGTAAACACCTCTTTATAGTCCAGTTTGGTCTCTCCTATATTGTCTTCTCCAGGAGCCTCACCATCCATAGTTGACCAGGTAATTTTTCCTGAAGAATCTTTCCATACGCCTATGTTTATATGGTCTTCGGAAACCTTGCTTTGCGTAGGAATTATACTAACTTCCCAAGCACCTGTAAAGTATTCTTCGTCATCCACACTACCTAGTGTTGTGGCAGAGGCAAGAGAAGTCGTTCCAGCCCAATGAGCGGTCTTTGGATGTGCACAGCTTCCGGCATAGTAACTGATGTATGGAATTGCATTGCCAGAGGAATTCAGGGCAACGTCAATATTCAGTTCCGTACCTATGAGTCCGTAGGAATCCACAATGCAGGTCTTTTTGGAAGATGAATTGGTGAAATTTTGCAGGTAAGCATACCAGACATCACAGGTCTGACCGTCATATCCGACGATGTGTACGCTGTAATGGGCACCGGTACCAGATCCCTCCTTGATAACGGCGACCTTGCAATACTCACCTATACCTTCAGCAAAAATCGGAACAGGCGTAGTCCATTCCGTATCCTCCTGCTTATATTCACCGACAGCAATTGATTTTGGAGTAAGGTTATACGAATAAAGCAGCTGACTGGTTGACGTATCCCACCATACAGCAACAACCGCATCGTCACCATCAGTTCCTCCTCCAGGAATTGCAGCTATGCTTACATATTGTCCTGCATTTACAGGAGTTCCTGCCGTTGTTACAACCTTTGCTTCTCTAGTGTTTCCACTGGTATCATAGATACGCGAAGTCTGTCCCGCCAGCCATGAATTATGCACAGTCCGGTATTTCGAATAATCCTTATCATCAGCCAAAACCTTATCTCCCGCTTCAGAACCGGATCCATAATAGTCTCCAAAGAAAGAAGCTGTTTTTTGTGTACCATTAAGTTCTTTCCAAGTCTTATCCTTCGTTGCCTTGAGTTCGCCCCACTTAAAGCGAATCTCATCATTTATCGCATCATAATATGCTAGATATACAGTGGTTGAAGTACTTGTAGCCGAACCAGTTGCA
>CACYBG010000394.1 GCA_902772605.1 uncultured Spirochaetaceae bacterium | reverse complement strand
TTTTGACAGGTTGGTGGACATCGTTTTTTCCTTGTCGTGTGGAGCATATGTATACATACACTCCATTTAATAAAGTGATATTGTAATATTACTCCATAAAAATAGAAAATTCAATCATTTACTCAATTACTATGAGTGAATGGAACATTTTTTTGATGAATTTCGCATGAATATGAAGTTTTATAGGGAAAAATTAGGACTCAGCCAATCTGAATTGGCAATTCAAGCGAACAGTTCAAATGGAATGATAGGAAATATTGAATCAGGAAAAGCCAAGCCGTCATTTGACAATATTTTAAAAATCGCTGCCGCTCTAAAAATTCATCCAGCCGACCTATTCCTTCGCAACGCATCCACAACTGTTTCAAATACAAAAAAGATTCTCCGCTCGGAGCTTATTCCGCAAATTGAGGAATTTGTGGAAAAGAGATTGTAGAAAATTTTACGAATAATGTATTCTAATGGGTAGTCCGTAAAAACGGTTGATAATTCATAAGTGGTGATTGAGCGGAGTCGAAAGCACCTAGATTTAGTGCAAAAAAGGTCATTTCGACAGGCTCAATGACCACATCAACCGAAAATTCAGACATAGCCAATTATTATAAAATCAGCCGGGGTTTTAGGGGCGTAGCCCCTAGGAGAAGGGGTGGCGTACAAGCAACAAAGCGGAGAGAAACGGCACTGCTTGCAGTGACGATTCGTGGAGCGACTTGCTTGGGAGCCAGGGGAAGGCTTTCCCCTCATCATTCTTATTTTCTGCAGTTCTTCTTGTAAGCATTTATCTTTTTAATGGCACAATCGTAGCGGCTTGAAGTGTCATAGGCGATTCATAATTTCCCTGTGCTTTTATGTTATGAATCACACTTTGCAAGGAAAATCCATGCCGCTGCTTTTTTGCAGGACTAAGATTTTTACTACGGATACCGATAAATCTAAGGAAACAGCTGTTCCCAAATTATGTTCACGGAAAAACAAGTGCCGTAAAATCAGTCGTTAAAAATCCAAAAGGCGACATCCATTCATTTTGACGATTACTCTTTTGGTGAAGTTGAAAATTTCTGTCGATGGATAAAAGAAAGGAATAAAAATTGAAGATACTTCTTGTTTCGATAAATGCAAGTTACATGCACACAAACATTGCAATTCGGGATTTGAAAAATTATGCGGATAAACATTTCAAAAGCAAATCATCCAAACCGGAAATCAATCTGGCGGAATATACGATTAATCAGCCAATTGGAGAAGTACTGAGGAGCATCGCATTTTCAAATGCAGACTGGATTCTTTTTTCAACATACATCTGGAATGCCGAATACGTCTGCAAGATTCTTCCTGAAATCAAAAAAATACTTCCCGACTGCATTCTTGGAGCCGGTGGACCGGAATTCGGATATGGGGCTGAAAAATATCTGTCAAGGATTTCGGATTTGGATTTCATCATTTTCGGAGAAGGTGAAATGACATTTACCGAACTGATTGAAAAAAGTCCGGCTGAATCAAAAGCGCTTCCATGCGAATTAAACTCCATAAAGGGAATTTATTTCAGGACAAATGACGGTAAGATAAATTTTTCAGGAGAGAGGAATTTAATTCATAATCTGGACGACATTCCTTTTCCATATCCGGAAATTGAAGATGGAAGTGCTGATCCGGATCACAAGATTTATTATTACGAATCAAGCAGGGGCTGTCCGTTCAGCTGTTCCTACTGTCTTTCATCGGTTGATAAGCGGGTTAGGTTCAAGAGTCTTGAACGAAGCTGCAATGAAATTCAGATATTTCTGGACAACAACATCAAGCTCGTTAAATTCGTGGACCGAACATACAATATTGATGAAAATCATTACATGGGAATCTGGGAATACATTTTGAATCATCACAACGGAAAAACCATGTTCCATTTTGAAATCGAAGCAGAATACCTTTCGGAAAAGGCGCTGGATTTTTTGCAAAAGATTCCCGAAGGAATGATGCAGTTTGAAATGGGGGTTCAATCTGCAAACAAAGAAACACTTTCAGCCATAAACCGTTCTGCAAACATAGAAAAACTTGCAGAAAAAATAAGTAGGATTCCGCGAACCATTCATCAGCATCTGGATTTGATTGCAGGACTTCCTTTTGAAGATTTGGAAAGTTTCGGACGCAGTTATGATTTCGTAATGAAGCTTCG
>CACYBG010000393.1 GCA_902772605.1 uncultured Spirochaetaceae bacterium | reverse complement strand
GTAATCGTCCCACCATTCATGCCCATCAGAATATTTTGTATGAATTATTCTTTCGCCATATTTTTCATATTCATATCCATCAGAATGCTTTGCATGGATTATTTTTTTGCCGTCTGTTTCATATTCATACCCATCGGAATATATTGCCCGAATAAGATTTCCCTTTGCGTCATATTCATTCCATACTTCAATTCCTTCTGGAAATTTCGCATGGATTCGATTTCCCTTTAAATCATATTCGCATGGAATATACTGAACGGATTCCGTACCACGATATGATTTTGGCGCGGAATTTCCTTCCTTGGGTGCATATACATAAACCGATTCCCGCCCCTTTTCATCTATGACATCGATGCTGTTTCCGTCAGCAGAATAGACAAACCATTTTTCAAGCCCATACCTATCCTTGAACCAAACTCTCGCTTTTTCTGAAAAAATGGTTCTACCACCTGTTTTTCTAGGAAGATCAAGCGATGCAAGCAATTCTCCATTTACTTCCAATTCTTCATTTCTATCCATTATCCTAATACCGATAAACTCAACCCACTTATAAAGTTTTTCTCCATTTACGGACACTTCTTTGTAAACTCTATCTTGGGCAAAGACAAAACCATTCAAAATCAAAAGAACGGTAGATACAAAAAATATTTTCCTAAAAATTTTCATACGCGCCCCCTTTCCAATCTAAAAATGCATTCCTTATCAATTGCCCGTCCTTAATATTTTATCACATCTTATAGACAAAATAAACATTCTAGGCAAGATGATACATACCTCCTCCCACATCCAATAAAAAAAGCCCCGCCTGAAAACTTTCGTTCACAGGGGAGCTGTTTCATTGTTTTTTGAAAATGGTTTCGTCCCTCCAAATCTTTGTTTATCAGAGGGACTCTTTAATCGATTGTGCAATCCTTAAAAGCTGATTGCTCCAGAGTTTTGCACGACTATTCGATTATCCATTTCTTTCCGAATCCACGACCGAAGATTTCCGGCTGATACATACACTCTGCCGTTGAGCTTGGCGTATTGTATTCTCCTTTTCGTACGGCCCTGAATGCGAATTCAACTTCCTGATGTCCCCTTGGGAAGTAATCCCAGAAGTACTGGACATCGCTGTTGTAAATTCCTTCGTATGAAAGACCGTAGTTGTAATTGATTTCGCCATCGGTCATATCAATTGGAATGGTTCCTGTCGTTACGAATGCTGCATTCATGATTTCACATCCGGCCGGGACTGGAATCCTTGCGGCAACATACTGGCGGTTGTGGGTTGATGAAATGTATGCCTTCATCTTGTAAGCCTTTCCGGAAATCAACTTGTCGCCTGTGACTTTTTCACCGGTTTCTCCATCGAATATTTCCGTGAATACGCACAATCCTTCGTCGCGGGCATACTGTTTTTCCGCTGGAATTGCATATTTGAGTGTCGTCGTATAGAAGAGTTTTCCCGTTCCCTTTTTATTGAAGGTAAGGGCAAGCTCTTTGTCGCGACTCATCGACTTGACCGGTTCATCGCTAAAGTTGATTGACGTTGATGTAGCTTCGGCACCGACTCCCTTGAAGTTGCCCTTCAGAAGCGACTTGCCGTTCAGAAGCACTTCAGCAGTGAAATTCAATTCTGTCAGGTTATTCGCACGGATGTATTCATCGAATGCAGAAAGAACCCTTGCCGTTGCACATGTTGAGCCCCAGAATCCGTTGCCCTGTTTCTGGAGGTTCAGAAGTTCATAAACCAGATGCTGGACCGTAATTCCATCAGGATTGTTCCTTGAAAGCAGCTGCAGTGCAAGTGCATATTTTTCAGACGTATCGAAGAAAATGGACCAGTAGTCGGAGAAGTCTGCATCGTAAAGGTCTGCACCCTGAGCCGTCAGAGTAATCTTTGACTTGAGTGACTTTACGGCTTCGTTTTCCTTGTCCGTTATGCCCAGATTGTTGTAGATAAGTCCGCACAGTGCAATCGTTGAAGTATCCAGACTCTTTGCTTCCATAATTTTGTCGACCAGATATTCAATTCCTTCTACATAAGAAATCGAGCTTGCCGCATAGAGTTCATGAGCCGCATCATACAGCTGATAGTTTGAAACTTTGGTCATGTCGTTCAAAATCACTACGGCCTGCTTCTTGAGGTAGAGTCCCAATTCATCCGTATTGATGTCGGAAACCTTATAGCCCTTCTTTTTTGCAAGTCCAACGACTTCAGCAATCCTTGATGAAACGTAAGGACTTGAATATGTTCCGTCCGGCCAATATGGGAATCCACCGTCTGCGCACACTGATTTTGCCCAAGACTTGATTTCCTTTTCAACCACGGATTTTACGTTCTTGACTTCATTGTCCAATCCGAATGCCTTGATGTATTCGCTGAATGCAACCAACGGCAGTATTGCTGATGAACGCTGCTCAAGACATCCGTACGGATAATGGAACGTATAGTCGATTGCATCCCTGAGTACGCCAAGACGTGTCGGGTCGAGCTGTACGTAAATCTGTCCGACTCCATCATCCGCATCTGCAGGAATAATGATTCTTTCTTCCGCTGTTTCGTTGTTTTCATCGCCAAGGGTTGAACCCACGGTCGTGAATGCTTCATAGATGTACGGCTTTTCAATCTG
>CACYBG010000392.1 GCA_902772605.1 uncultured Spirochaetaceae bacterium | reverse complement strand
TTCTCAGGCGTGGGCGAAAAGATTTCCCAGACCGACCAGCTTGTGAACCAGATAAAGGCTGCAATGCAGGAACAGAAAACCGGCTCCCAGCAGATTGTAGACGTGCTCAAGATGATGAACGACAGCACCCTTGAAGTAAAGAATGCGTCTCACGAGATGGCCATAGGAAACAGGGCGATCCTTGGAGAAATCAAGACTCTTCAGGATGCCACCGGAATGATCAGGAACGGCATGGATGAAATGTCGGTCGGGGCCGCCGAAATCAACAGGACGAGCTCCCTCCTTTCCGAAATTTCGACGAAGGTCTCCGACTCAATCAACAGGATAGGCACTCAGATCGACCAGTTCAAGGTGTAGTTCCTAAGGAAACGCTGATTAATGTAAGCCTGTGCAGGTTTCATGCATGGGCTTCATTTTTGCTGAGGAATTTGCGATTTCCAATGATTTTCCAAAACCTCATTGAATTATTCTATTAAAGATGTATAATATAGGATACCCTCGGCATCTAGCGATTCCCGGGGTAATATTCAGTTTGGACACGGAAGCTTTTTTCCGTTCCGCCCTTCAGAAGGTATGTAATGGATTCGAAAACTGTTGGTATCATTGGAGCCGGTGCATGGGGAACCGCCGTTGGAGCCGCATTGGCCCGTGGAGGTCACACCGTAGAGATATGGGCTCTTGAGGAAGATGTCGTGGAGTCCATAAATGGAGACCATGAAAACAAGAGGTATCTTCCAGGCTATACGCTTAGTCCCGGACTTACCGCCAGCGGAGACATAAAGAAGGTCGCCACGGACAAGCAGTTCATAATCGTCGGAAGCCCGTCGCTTTACCTTGCATCTACAATCAAATCCTTCGTTGACGTTCCGAACATCGTTGAGGGAAAGACCATAATCGGAGCCCTTACAAAGGGATTCGTTCCTAACGATGAGGGACTTCCGAAATTCGTGCTTGAAACCATGGAAGCCGCACTTCCACCGTGTTATAAGGGGTCCACCGTATACATAGCCGGTCCTTCACATGCGGAAGAGGTTGCGCTCGGTAAAATCACCGGACTCATCACCGCATCCGACCACCACAGGAATGCAATCAGCGTGAGGGACCTTCTGCGCGTTCCAGGCATAATGGCATACGCTTCGTTCGACCCTATCGGAGTTCAGGTATGTGCTGCGGTAAAGAACGTAATTGCAGTGGTTTACGGAAGCCTTGATGCAATGGCCGAAACAAGCGAAATCTTCGGAGACAATACCGAAAGCCTTTTGATGGCAGCCGGACTCAATGAAATACAGACCATCGGATTTGCAATGGGTGCGACTCATCCCGAGACCTTCACTTCCATAAGCGGAGTCGGGGATTTGGACGTAACGTGCAAGTCCAAGTACGGACGCAACAGGAGGTTCGGTCAGGACATAATCAAGACCGACATGCTGACGCGATTCAAGAATCTGGACGACCTGATTGCAAACGTCAAGAAGGTCGGATATCTTCCTGAAGGCGCCATTGCCTGTAAGTACGTACATCAGATTTCACAGGAAAAGAACCTTAAGCTTCCGATATGCGATGCCCTCTACAGCCTGTTGAACAGGGAGCTTACCCCGATGGAATGCCTTATGAAGCTGGTAAACCGCCAGTAATCGGTCCGGGTAGGGTTCTGCCTGAATCGGTTTTAAATAAAAAATCAGGGTTGCCTCTGCACTGTCAGCCAAACTGGAGTTTTGAGGCCTGCCATAAAAGTCCCTGGAGCATGGATTGGTCCGGTTCCGGGGATTCTCAGTCTAAAAATGCGAGGATAATGGAAAGATGTTAGAGAAAATCACGGGTACGTTCAGCAACATAATGCGCACGCTCGGCGGAAAGTCGAAGATTACGGAAAAGAACATCGAGGAAACCGTTGAAGAAATCAAGATGGCGCTTCTTGAGGCTGACGTAAACCTTAGGGTCGTCCGTCGCTTCGTAAACAGCACGGTAGAGGAGGCCAAGGGTGAAAAGGTACTCAAGGCCGTAGATCCGGGACAGCAGTTCGTAAAGATCATCTACGACAAGATTGTCAGGATGCTTGGAGACGAAAAGCGCGACCTGAACCTGAAGGGACCCGACGTACAGTCAACCATACTTCTCCTTGGTCTTCAGGGTGCCGGTAAGACGACAGCAGCCCACAAGCTTGCCGCAAAACTCAAGAAGGAAGGCAGACGTCCGCTTCTGGTTGCCTGCGACCTGATTCGTCCTGCGGCCATCGAACAGCTTTCCGTACTCGGTGAAAAAATCGGAGTGCCTGTATATAAGGAAGAGGGAAGCAAGGAT
>CACYBG010000391.1 GCA_902772605.1 uncultured Spirochaetaceae bacterium | reverse complement strand
CTTGCCCTCACTGATTTTATGAAGACAGTTTTCCCCGATGACCCGGTCCGCAGTGACTTTGCACTTTTCGGTCTTGGGGCCAATGGGGATTAGTTGGACAGTGTTCGAAAACTATTTTTCGTGGTTTGCAAACGGCGTGTCTTTCAAAATCAGATATCGGCTTGCATAGTTCGCAAAAAAATCATCCTCGGTCAGAAGATAGGATTTTACATTGCGGCGAGTCGTATCTGCATTGGAAATCTTTCCGTTCTTTGCAACGATTTTCGTATTGTATTCGCGGATGCCGGTTTTTGCATTTCCACGCGGATAAATGTCCAGCGTCATGTCATCGTCCCATGCAAGTTCCGAATTGAACAGGTCGCTCATCTTGCAGTTTAGGAATGCAACTGAATCCCAGTTTTTTGCAGATGTTGCCGAACCTTTGCCTTCAGTCTTATAAACGTAGATTTCGCTTTTCTTGCGTTTTTCAGCGGTAAACGTTGAATCCAGGAATACGAATCCAGTTTTGTTTGCAAGGGTCTGTGCTTTGATGATGAATCCGGGGTAATCGCCTCGATTGTCGGCTTTCATGTGGATTTCGCAATTTTCAAAAAGCGCCGTATCTACATCACCGTAGATGAAATCAGTGTCGCCAATGATTGTAGAGTTGATGAACCATGAAAATCCTTTCAGACTCAATGTGTTCAATCGCCCCTCTATGTGCATCCCCTTCGCCATCAAGGTTCCGGTCGGACTGCTCCAAACCATCGTTTCACCGACATCAGGCATCGTGTTTCCATCTTCAATCGATTTATTGTGCGTGTTGATTATGGAAAAATTTTTTATGGTCACATTCGTTACGTTCGGACCGAAGTAGAAAATGGACCTGTTTTCCAATCCATGGTGGAAGGCTTCACAGTTGTCGGCCTGGATTATACAGTCCCTTGCTGTAAGTCCGGGTGCGGCTTCCAGAATGAGAGGGTTCGGCAGATTGTATTTGATTTTTTCGTGATAGGTGCCAGCCCCAAGTACAATATGGATTGGAGTCTCGCGAGAGATGGAATCTGATGTAATCGTCGCTTTGACGCTCTGCAGTGCAGTATTTATGGCAGCTGCATTTTTTGTATTTACATTGATTTTTAACATATTTAAATTATAACCCACTTTTCCGTACTTTTAAAGAAAAAATTTAAGGACGTACTTTTTCAGGTTTCCCCAATCAGCACGTCCTCAAAATTTTGTCCGACTTTAGTTTTTAAGGTAGTCCTTGAGCTTGTCCATTACGGATTTCGTATACTCAAGACCATGGTTGTATGATTTCTGGAATTCATCGTCATGCACGGAAAAAACTCCGCAAAGTGCCTGCTGTGGCTTTATGACGAAAACCTTGCCCATCTCTTCCAGCATTTCGATTTTTCCCATCTGCTTCATGTATTCGTCGTATCGGTTGATTAGGGCCTTGTAAAGCTCCGGATACTTCTTTTTATACATAGGCTGCAGCAGAAGACTGTAGCGTTCAAAATCAGTAGGCTTATCTTCCCAATATTTCGTCGAGACAATCACAACCTTGTCGCATCCTTTTTCAAATGCCCTGTCGAACGGTATCGAATTTGAGATGCATCCGTCAACATAGTGCTTTCCACCGATTTCCGTAAATGGAAACAGGATTGGAAGTGAACAGCTTGCATTCAGTATGTCCAAAAGGTGCTTTTCATCCTTGCGCTCGGTAAAATAATCCGGCTTGGCAGTTTCACCGCAAGTTGCGCAGATTTCATATTCGGTTTTTGAATTGAAAAGGGTCTGGAAATCAAACGGATATTCGCCGTATTGGGATTCGTAGTTCAATATGTGAAGTTCCTTTTCTATTCCATCCCTGATTGCATGGGCACGCTTACCTTCGCGTACTTTGCTTGGTTTTAGAATCTGAAAAACACGTCCACGCTGTTTGGTGACGAAATTCAATGCGCAGTGGGCACCGGCAGAAACGCCAAGGACGTAATCAAAGCTGAGGTTTTCATCAATCATTGCGTCGATTACACCGGCCGAAAACATGACTTTTCTAGAACCGCCTTCAAAAACAATCCCAAGTTTCATTTTTTGTCCTCCAATGCTTGTTTTTTCAAATCGATGACAACCTGCCTGAAGTGTTCGCTTTTCTGAGCCAAATCCTGAGACGAAGGTACGCCAGGTGTTCTTGTGACTTTTTCAGGCTGACCGACAACATATTTCGTTTTTCTTCCGAATTTATACGAACCGCTGATTCCAATCGGAATGACTGGTGCTCCGGTATATCTTGCAAGGAAAGCAAATCCTGACTTGAATTCGTTCAATTCACCGTCCGTCCTGATTTTTCCTTCCGGGAATATGATTACGGAATATCCTTCCTGAAGTGATTTTTTCGCCTTTTGTGTCCATTCGGTGTCCATTGAATATCGGTCGCATGGAATACAGGTGCCGCCCCTCATTATCCAGTTGAGGTTTTTCTTTTCGTACCAGTCTTTTGCAACCACGATTCTGGTTTTTCCCTTGAGCATGGTCAGCATGAACGGCGGATCTTTGAGTGCGGTATGATTTGCGATGTAGATTGCAGGCTCTCCGACTTTTAATGTTGTCGGGCGATATGCAACTTTGATGTATGCCTTTACCAGTGCAAAAGCAATTTTTGAAACCACAGACATTTTATATCTTCTCCAATAATGGTATACTTTACTTATGTCAAACAAAACCAAGCAGGAAATCATGGAATCCTGCATAGAAATGTTAGAAACTGAAAAATTCAGTAAAATTTCCGTTAAGGATATTGTAAAAAAATGCAATATCAACAGAAAAACTTTTTACTATTATTTCACGGACAAATACAGCCTTGTGACTGAATATATTGCCAGTGCCTTAAAAAAATCAATGGGCCTGAGCGAAGACTTTACAGAAGAAAAACTCCTGCAGGTCAATTGGGATGTGGCCCTAAAAAGCATCCTTCGCTTTTTCTACGAAAATAAAAAATTGGTCCAGAATATCTTTACTTCGCTTCTCCATACTGATTTGGAGGAACTGCTTTTCAAAATCATTGAACCGTTCGGTTACTACAACATCTGCCTTAACGCCAAGCCATTCAAGGTCCCTGATTCCGAACTGAAAATCATTGCGGGGCTGATTTCTGACGTTGTGGCATCTTCCATCCTTCGATGGATTAAAAACGGCATGATGGATGACCCGATTAAGATTGTGGATCATCACACCAAGCTTCTTCAACGCACAATCGGCGTAATCCTTGAAAATGCGGAAAAACTTTCGGGAATCGACTGAAAATCGTTCGACCTACTGATTTCCACCTTTTTTGTTGCCTTTTTCCCTTTCCTGCTGCCAGTTCATTTTGAGAATCTGGGTGTAGACGTCCTTTGAGAACGGTGTCTTCTT
>CACYBG010000390.1 GCA_902772605.1 uncultured Spirochaetaceae bacterium | reverse complement strand
GGTGGCTGAGCGAAGCCGAAGCCCCACTCAATTCTCAATTCTCATCACCCGATAAGTGGCTTCTGCTTTTTCGTGACAGGTTCGCAGGTGTAGTCTATCCCGAGTTTTTTCAGGATTTTCTTATCGACTTCACTCAGCATGACCGTCGTGTGGACTTGACATCCCCTTAGGTTCGGGAGCTGTTCCATTGCAAGCCTGCGGTTTTCATCGGTCTTGGACAGTATTGCCAGTGCGACAAGGACTTCATCGGTGTGGAGCCTTGGATTGTTTCCTTTCAGGTACGTGATTTTCATCGCCTGAATCGTTTCTATCATTTCCTTTGGAATCAGCTTGAACTTGTGGTCCAATCCTGCAAGATGCTTTGTGGCATTTAAAATCAGTGCGGCACATGTTCCCATTGATTCCGACGTTTCGGACGTGATAATCGTTCCGTCTGAAAGTTCGATTGCTGCACTTGCGACCTTTGATTTTGCGGCCCGTTCTTTTGCTGCGACCGTAACCCGCCTGTCATCCGTCGTGATTCCTTCCTGCTGCATCAACAGTTTGATTTTATCGACTTCGGATTCGCTGGCATTTCCCTCGACAAATTTTCCAAGGCTTTCGTAGTAGCGTCTGATTATTTCCTGTCGGCTGGCATCGCTGCATATCTTGTCGTCCAGTATGCAGTAACCCGCCATGTTTACGCCCATGTCCGTCGGTGACTTGTATGGATTTTTTCCGTAGATTCCCTTGAAGATTGCATCAAGTACCGGGAAGATTTCTATGTCGCGGTTGTAATTGACCGTCGTTTTTCCGTAAGCTTCCAGATGCCAGGGATCAATCATGTTGATGTCGTTCAGGTCGGCGGTTGCAGCTTCGTATGCAAGGTTAACCGGATGCTTGAGCGGCAGATTCCAGATGGGGAACGTTTCGAATTTTGCATATCCTGATTTTATGCCCTTCTTGAAATCCTGATACATCTGACTCAGACAGACTGCCATTTTTCCGCTTCCGGGTCCGGGTGCAGTAACGACGACAAGTGGACGGGTGGTTTCGACATAATCGTTTTTTCCGTATCCTTCATCGCTGTCAATCAATGCAACGTTGGAAGGGTATCCGGGAATGGTGTAATGATAGTAAACCTTTACTCCCATTTTCTTGAGCTTGCTTCTGAATGCCTTTGCAGCTTCCTGTCCGTTGTAGTGCGTTATGACTACGCTTCCTACCATCAGACCGCGATCCTGAAATTCATTCCTCAGGCGAAGGACATCCTTATCGTAAGTGATTCCAAGATCGCCACGGACCTTGTTCTTTTCGATGTCCACCGCACTGATTACGATGACGATTTCCGCCATATCGGCAAGCTGCATCAGAAGACGAAGCTTTCCATCCGGTTGGAATCCAGGTAGAACCCTTGATGCATGATAGTCGTCAAAAAGTTTACCGCCGAATTCCAGATAGAGCTTATCGCCGAATTTTGCGATGCGTTCCTTGATGTGCTTTGATTGAATTTTAAGATATTTGTCGTTGTCAAAACCGTATTTCATACGGAATTGTATTATAACGCAATCCCTGATTTTCTACAATAATTCAATCGATGAATTTCCTCGGGTGGATTGTAGAAAGCCTGTACTGTAAATGTTGCATGAATTGTTTAATTGGTTCAATTTCCATTCTTTGTCAATAAAGCCGTCCAATGGCGAGTTTTGAGCTTGTCAATTATGGCAAAAACGGTCGGAATCGTGGTTCTGACACAAAATCGCCTGTGCCGTGCACACTGCGATATTTGGGGCAGGTTCACGATGGGAGACCGTTTTTGATATAAACTTTTAATTTTCAAAACTCGACATTCGACCTATTATTCTGCATCCGGTCCGCTTTCAACGGCTTTTTGCCTGATGTCCTTTCGGCTCGTGATGTATGAATACTGGTTCGGCTTTTTCCTTGAATATCTGACACCGATGGCGGCCTGATACTGCCAGCTCAAGTCGAACGGGAACATGGCTGCGTTTGAACCGAGGTTTGCATAGTCGAAACTTCCGAATGCATTCAGGGTAATCGTCCATCTTTCCGAGATTGGAAATTCGCTTGCGAGCATTGCTCCGACACCCAGACTCATGTAGTGCCAGCTGTCTGAAAGCTGATACAGGAAATGAACTCCCGGTGAAAACTGTATCCTGATGTATTTCCACATGTCCGCTTCAAAAATCGTTCCGAAGAAAAGGTCGAATCCGTATAGAAGCGTCTGCTTCGGTGTCTGGGGAACCTTATTGAAAGTGCTGTAAATCGGATAATAGGCTGCAAACCTGAGCATGCTGTTGATGGGCATCATGTTTTCAAGCCGCATGGAAAAATAAAGTCCGACCATGGTATCCTCGAAAACAAAATTGCTTCTTCCCTGCTGCTTTTGTAATCTGGTCACCCAAGAAACTGAAGGACCGTAATCAAATGTAAGGAAGGGCTTCTCCGTTATCTCCGGAAATCCCGTCTTGGGATTGAGGACTACGGAATCGGAATCTTCCTGCGAAAAAGCGGCTGCGGCAATCAGTGAGCCAATCATCAGTATCGTGAAAAATCGCTTCATGTATCACCTCAGTTTGCAATCTTGAAGAGTTCGAGCATTTTGTTTTTGCTTCCGTCCGACCACTTCATGTAAAGGATGTTTCCCCTGATGTCCCATTCGCTTTCCATGACGTTTCCGTTTTCACCGCGAAGTATGAGTACGTTCATCAGCACTTCATAGGAGCCTGTCTGTGATGTGACAGTATTGTTGATGTATATCTTTGCGTTGTAGCTCATGTCCGACATGAAGGTTATGGTGTCGCCCGAATTGTCAGCCCATGTTCCGTAGAATGGTGAAGGTGCATAACATCCGCTTGTGAAGATTACTATCAATAATGCGAAAATCGCTCCGAAAACAAATCTTGATTTTTTCATTTTTTACCTCTCATTCATTTCCTACGGTCCAGTTTACGTTTTCAGAACTGAATCCGTCTCTCGTTACGACATAATAACCGCCACCTGCAGCTCCACCCTTTATCTGGACGTTGTTGTAGAATACCGTACCCGGGTACATTCCCTTGCATTCAACCGTTCCGTCCATCGTTCCGTTTGTGTCCATTCCGGCAGAGGTGTTGGTGTTTCCCGTCAAATGGAAATATATTCCGTCTTTGTTTCCGAGACCGATTTCGTCGGATTCACCCAATGGGTTCGAATCGATTTTTCCGCTTGAATGAACGTAGAAGTCTGCATAATCGTCGTAACGCATGATTACCCGACCGCTCAGTCCGTTGACGTGTGCATCGTAGGAAAGTGTTCCGACTATCGCTCCCGATTTGGTTTCCTGACCGAGTTTTGCCATGTTGTCGCTCTTGTGCATCAGCGTCAGTTTTTTAAGCGAATTGTTTATGGTCTTCATGTATTCGCGCAGGAACTGATTTGATGTGAGTGCACCGTATCCGAACTCTGTGGAAGAATAGTTCGTCCCCTGTTCCAGGAAGTTTACGGAAAGCACCTTATAATAGTAAATCTTTCCGGGTCTTGCACTCGGGTTAGTGTCATAGAATGTATTTCCGCTTATCAGGTAACTCTTTTCGTCGTTTCCGATTGAAAGTTTCTTGTATCCCCTGTCCCTGTTTTCGGAACGGTAGACAAGGTATCCCTTTACGTCGGATGATTCGCTCGGTGCCGTCCATGTGATTTTGACCGGATAAACTTCATTTACGTTGCATGTAAAGTCGCTTCCCATTTCCGAAGAAAGGTTTGCAGTTCTTGTGACGCTTATGCTCTGCGGTGCGAATGGGGCAGGGGCGGTTACTGCACTCTGTTCGCTTTCAACACCGTCATTGAGCGTTGAGATTTTGTAGTAGCTCCATGTCGAGGCTGCCGGAATCTGATAATAGTACAGTCCGTCGAACGGAATACCTAGGCTTGCAGCAGTGACCGTGGCGACAAGATTATCGAAAGGTCCGCTCTGGTCGTTGCTTCCCACGATTTTGTACGAATATGCCGCCTGTTCATCCGACGTTCCGATTGCGGGCGACCATGCCATCGTGTGTCCGTTTGCACCCTTGCTTACCGAGACTGTTTCAGGTGCACTAAGGATGAATCCTTCCGCCGGGGATGTGGAAGATTTTCCCGAGTCGGAAAGCTGACCCTTGATTTTTTTTGTGTCGTCGCCAGGGTCTTTCGTCCATGCCTGTACCTGATAATAATAGTAGACATTTGGAGAAAGATTCTTTTTGTCCTCCAGTGTCGTTCCTGTTTGTCCCGCAGTCAAAAGCGTGAGTGCAGAATCCTTGGAGCTTGAGCGGTAGACTGCATAGTTTACGGCCCCTGCATTGTCCCATGAGATTGTTATGGAATCACTTGATGTTCCGCGTCCGTTTGTGACTTTCACACCCGTTACCTGAGGAGGAGCTCCTTCTGCCCTTGCGTATCCCATTGCGAGCGCACCTGCACAGCTTTTTACTCCGGAGCGGTTCTGTGCGTAAACAGTGTAGTAATATGCCGTACCCCTGTTCTGTTCCGCAATCATGTCGTTGTAGCGGCTCATGTTTGATTTTACGCTCGTCAGATAGACTGCATTGGTTCCGTTTTCGTTTTCACTTCGGTAGATGCTGTATTCCTGTACAGTCGGAGACTTTGATTTCTGCCATGAGATTGAAACCATAGTGTCCGAACTTCCCGTCGTCGCCTTGATTTCGGTTGGAGGAGCAAAAAGCGTCCCCGGATTTTCACATGCGGTGAATTCGCTCGGACCGTATCCCATGAAAGCGTTTTCTGCACTGACCCTGTAATAGTATCTGTATGAATATTCAGGAGCAGTGTACTTCATGGCATTCTGAGAAAGAATCGTGTCGATGAAAGTCGTCTGGTTGTAAAGCGTTGCGCTGCTTGAGCTTGTTCCCGGAATCACCTCGTAGTCCGAATCATCCGGTGCCTCATACACGCCGTTTTCATTCGGAGCAGTCACAATCGCCCTTTCCAATCTGTATGAAGCCGCATCTGCAACAGGAGTCCATGATATTGTGATTTCAGACGGACTGTCTCCGTTGGATACGAAAATCTGCGACGGAGAAGAAAGCTGGTCAATCTCCTTGTTTGGAGTAAGTACATCTGCAAGCGTTGCCGTTTCATAATCGGTTCCCATGGACACTTTTCCCTGAAACAGTTCTGCGCATGAAGAAAGGAGTGCCGCACAGATTCCCGCCGCCGCAATATTGATTAAACACTTTTTCATCATTCGGCCTCCGTAAATGTGCTTGATTCCTGTCCACCGGTCCGCTCGGTCCACCAGATGCCGTTG
>CACYBG010000389.1 GCA_902772605.1 uncultured Spirochaetaceae bacterium | reverse complement strand
CCGGCAATGTCAGCGACATTTATTTTCTGTCCGGAGAAATTGGAAACCAGCAAAAGCTTTTCTCCGTTCAGGACATTTGTTTTTTCAATGCAGAGCAGGCGGTCGTTTCCGTCATTGTGGATGAAACGCAGTGATTCGGAATTCATGGCCGGATTGTTTTTCCTGAGTGCAATCAGATTTTTTATCTTTGTCATGCTGTCATTACATTTACCGCTTTCGATTTCCTTCCACGGCATGCAACGGCGACAATCGGGATCCTTTCCACCTTCAAGGAAAGCTTCGGTACCATAATAAATGCAGGGAGAACCAGGCATTGCAAACATCACGGCAAGAATCTGAAGTGCGCGGTTTTTACTTCCAGATTTTGTAACGAGACGAACCGTATCATGACTGTCCATCAGATTGAACATCACCCTTTCAGTCTGACGCATGTAATCGGTAAGACATCTGTTTACGTCCTGTTCGAAATCCCTTGACGAAACTCCATCATCCAAAACGAATCTGTAAATTGCATTCTGCAGCGGATAATTCATGATTGCATCAAATTCATTTCCACGGAGCCACGGAAGGGAATTGTGCCAAATTTCACCGATTATATAAAAATCTTTTTTCAGTGAACGCATACGTGCCTGAAGCTCGCGACAAAAGTCATGGCAGACTTCATTTGCAACATCAAGACGAAGCGCATCAATGTCGTATTCCTTGACCCAATACTCGCATGCATCAATCAAATATTCACGAACCTTTGGATTATTGGTATTGAACTTCGGCATGTAATCGCAATATGCAAATGCAAAGAATCGGTTTTCATTCGCATTGTCGGAAGGCATTGCAGTAAAATTCCAATCGTTCACGATATACCAATCAGCGTATTTGGATGCCTGCCGATTTTTGATTACATCCTGCCATGCAAAAAATTCCCAGCCCGAATGATTGAAAACTCCATCCAGCATCACGCGGATTCCATGACGGTGCGCTTCACGAACCATGTTTTTCATGTCATCCTTCGTTCCGAAATCAGGATCAATGTCGAAATAATCCGTCGTATCATATTTATGCTGAGTTGTCGAACAGTTCACGGGATTCAGATAAAGTCCCGTCACTCCAAGATTTTCAAGGTAATCGAGCTTTTCGGTTATTCCGTTCAGATTGCCGCCGAAAGTCTGACTGTTGTTGACCTTTTCATCCGGTCCTGCCCATGGAAGAAGTTTTTCTTCGACATCGACATTTTTCACGGATTCTTTTCCTCGGAAAAATCTGGATGGGAAAATCTGATACCATATCGTATTTTCAGCCCATGCAGGAGGATTGCAGATGTCGTTTTTATTCATCCACGGGAAAATGAATGCATACCACTCATCCTCCTGAGACTTGAATTTTTCTTCCGGACAGATTCCGCTTTCTCCGTAAACATATGATTCGCCGGCTGATTCAATCTTGAAAAAATATTTGCATCGCTTTGCTTTCGGTGCAACCGTTATCGACCACCACAGATGATTCGTCAATTCCTTTTTTTCCGTTACGGGAATTACGGTGTACCTCCAATTGTAATTTGAAGCTTCATCTGCAACCCAGTCAAATGGATCGCCCCACATCAAGCTGACCTTCTCCACATCCTTTCCGGTGCGAAGATTTATGGCCAAGTCATTTTCATTCAACGCATAACAGTAATTGTCGAATGCGTGATGCTCTATCGCTCCTAAATTTATCATCTCTAACTCCGTTTTTTAACAATTAATTCTGAGCTTCAAAAACATCCGTAATTGAAGTTCCTCACAATGGCAATGGTAATATTGATTTTTTTAATTGGAAAGTATTATAATTATTTTAAATTGTGATAATAGTTACTTTTTTCTAATAAGGAAGGTGCTATGATAAATTCAAAGGGCCAAGAATCCAGACCCCGTGGAACGATTGCGTTTCCAATGGAATATTACAGCATAGACACATCAGTCCCAGACTACGACCTCCCCTTTCATTGGCATACGGAATTTGAATTCATTCATGTTCTTCGCGGTGACTACACGATTTTTGCAGGAACAAAAGAATACGCATTAAAAGCCGGAGATTTTTTATTGCTCTCAAGCAATGTAATTCATGGAGACAATGAAGAATCGCGCGGCATATGTGCATACGAAAGTTTGGTTTTCGATCCCTCAATGATACGCATACCGAATTATCTGACCGAACCTTTCATTGAAAAAATTTCCGAAGGTGAACTTTACTTCATTCTGCAGCCAAAAATCGATGAGCCTGATTTCATTCAGCTGCTGATGGATCTGTTCCTTTTGGTAAAAACAAAACCCGTCGGATATGAATGGGATACCGTTGCAACGATTTTCAAGGTGATGGGATACATAACCACACGCCGACTTTTTGAACGCAACGAACATTATTTAAAGGACGATGGAAAATTAATCTGGCTCAAATGCGTAATGAACCTGATAAAACAAAAGTACAATCAACCGTTAACCCTTGACCAATTGGCCTCAAGTGCAGGATTTTCTTCAAAATATTTTTGCCGCATTTTTCATGAAGTTACACATTACACTCCGATGGAATATCTGAATCAGTACAGGATAAACAAAGCCTGTGAACTGCTTCTTGATGGAAATGAAACGGTTGAGGATATCGCCTATTGCTGCGGATTCAACGACATGAGTTATTTCATCAAGCTGTTCAAGCGTTACAAAAACACGACGCCGCTCAGATACAGAAACGATGCATCTGCAAAAAAACGCGGATATTACATGCTGCACGCAATCGGCATTTAGGGATG
>CACYBG010000388.1 GCA_902772605.1 uncultured Spirochaetaceae bacterium | reverse complement strand
GCAAAATTTTCGCGGGAATAGCTCAGTGGTAGAGCGCCACCTTGCCAAGGTGGATGTCGCGGGTCCAACTCCCGTTTCCCGCTCTAATGAAGCGGTTTAGATTAGTCTAAATCGCTTTTTTTTTAAGGATTGCTGATTTGTAGCACCTAATTTTAAATTCCAATATAAGGGGTACTTTCAATGAACGTTACCAAAGAGATCCAGAAGATTGAAAATTCTGCAGTTAAATTAACGGCCACAATTGCACAGGCAGACGTAGAATCCGGCTACAAATCAGAATTTGCAAAATATGCAAAAAACATCCAGCTTCCAGGATTCAGAAAGGGTCACGTACCGACAAAAATCATCGAGCAGAAGTACGGTGAAGCATTGAAGCAGGAAATCATCGGAGGTCTCATCGATCAGGCCCTGAACGAAATCCTCCAGGCAGACGATGCAAAGGACTTCCGCCCTCTTCCATACGCCCAGCCTCGCCTCGACGGAGACAAGATGCCGGAACTGGATCTTTCAAAGGACTTTACATTTACAGTAGTCTACGACGTGTTCCCAAGCGTTGAAGTCAAGAATTTCAGCGGAATCACAATCAAGGAACCACAGGTTGAAATCGGCGATGCAGAAATCGAAGACGAGCTCAAGTCAATCCAGGAACGCAATGCTGCAATCCTCGACAAGAAGGATGACGAGCCGGTCGAAAAGGACAACATCGTTACAATCGACTACAAGGAACTCAACGACGACGGAAGCACGGTAGACGGAAGCACACGCGAAGGTTTCGTATTCACTGTCGGAAGCGGCGAAAACATCTACAAGATTGACGATGAAATCATCGGAATGAAAAAGGGCGATACGAAGGAAATCACCAAGACATACGCAGCAGATGACAAGGATGAGACTCTTGCAGGAAAGACAAAGAAAATCAGCGTGACGGTCAAGGCCGTAAAGGTTCGCGACCTTCCTGCAATCGACGATGATCTGGCTCAGGACGTAAGCGAAAAGTATTCAACACTCGCTGACCTGAAGGCAGACCTCAAGAAGCAGATGGAATCGGCAAAGGCAAGGAAAATCGCCGAAGTCAAGAGCCAGAGCCTCCTTGAACAGCTCGTTGAAAAGAATCCTATCGACCTTCCTAAGTCAATGATCCAGGCAGAACAGGAAGCACGCTGGAGAATGCTCGCACAGCAGTTCCAGACTACACCTGAACAGCTTGAAAAGATGATTCTTTCATCAGGACAGTCCAAGGCCGACATGATCGACCAGTGGACGGGAAACACGGAAAAGATGCTCAAGAGCCGCCTCATTGTCGATGCATTGCTCCGCGAAAAGAACATTTCGGTAACTCCGGAAGAAGTCGAGTCACAGTATCAGAGGATTGCAGATGAACAGGGCATTTCTGTCGATGAAATCAAGAAGCACTACGACGATCCAAGGAACAAGGAATACCTGGTCGACGAAACGAAGGAAAACAAGCTCTACGAAGAACTTTATAAGGATGTAAAGGTTTCAAAGGGCGACAAGATGAGTTTCAAGGAACTTTTCGCTCCAAGACAGTAATCAGGGAAACACTCCCCTTCCGATGCACGTCCGGTTTTGCATTGACGTAAAGCCGGATTCGCTACGGGAAACGGGTCTTAAGGCAAGTTTTTTTAAGATTTAATAGACTAGGCGGAATGTAATGAGTAAAAAAACTTGTCGCATTCCGTTTTTTTGTCTATCTTATTATATTAAGGTAAGGTTACGGACTTTCCTTACCCGCAGGACGGAGTTTTTGGGATGCTCCACGGACTTCGAAAACAGGCTGCCTGCTGACAAACAGCATTACAGTCCATAATTCGGCCTCAAATCAGACGATTTGTTCCGGGCTTTTTAACAGGGGAAAAAATGAACGCTTACATGAATACTTTGATTCCAACCGTAATCGAAAGAAGCGGAAACGGTGAACATGCAACGGACCTTTATTCAAGGCTCCTCAAGGACCGCATCATATTTGTCGACGGAGAAATCCGTGACGAAAGTGCAGATCTCGTAGTGGCCCAGCTTCTCTACCTTGAAAGCGAAAATCCGGACAAGGATGTAAACATGTACATCAACAGTCCGGGAGGTTCGGTCACTGCAGGTCTTGCCATCTACGACACGATGCAGTACATAAAGTGCGACGTGCAGACAATCTGCATCGGACAGGCTGCCAGCATGGGTGCAATCCTCCTTGCAGGCGGTACAGTGGGAAAAAGATATGCACTTCCTTCCAGCCGCGTGATGATTCATCAGCCATGGGGTGGAGCTCAGGGACAGGCTTCCGACATATCAATCCAGGCAAAGGAAATCGGAAGGCTCAAGAAGCTCAGCATCAAGTATTTCTCGGAGCAGACGGGAAAAAGCGCAGAAACGGTGGCCGCCGACATGGAGAGGGACTTCTACATGGATGCAGAGGAAGCGATGCAGTACGGCATAATCGACCACATCATGAGCAACGCAAGAAAAGGTGCATGATGGAAGGGCCGGCTGATTGAACCGTCGGCTTTACATCCGCACTGCTACATACGTTATGGTTAACATTGAATCGTTCGCTTTCGGATTATTCAGTGTTTCCCTTAAGGTGGACGCCCGAAGATCGACACGGGTTTCCGCCTATGCAAGTTTCCGCATGGAGGCTTGAATACCAACGACTGTTCCCCGCACAAAGCCGACGGAACAGTACAACAAGTCAGGCGAATGGAAATCCGTTCTCTTGATTTTTTATGGGGGAAATTTACAATGGCCCGTTTTGGAAAAAGTGACCAGCAATTCTGCACATTCTGCGGAAGACCGGCAGACGAAAAGCGCAGGGTTGTCAAAGCACCAAACGACCCGGTATACATCTGTGAAAACTGTGTAGCCGCATGCCAGGCCGTACTCAACGATGAAAAGCATTCTCAGGCGCCTATAGACATGTCTGACGTCCCTACCCCGAAGGAATTCAAGGAATACCTTGACCAGTACGTGATAGGACAGGACCAGGCCAAGAAGGTGCTTTCAGTGGCCGTATACAACCACTACAAGCAGCTTTCCCTGTCCAAGGAAGAACAGGCTCTGAGCGGAGTCAAAATCGAGAAGTCGAACATCCTTCTTCTTGGACCTACCGGAAGCGGAAAGACACTCCTTGCAAAGACGCTGGCAGAAAAGCTCAAGGTCCCATTCGCCATTGCAGATGCTACGACCCTTACGGAAGCAGGATATGTCGGTGAAGACGTCGAAAACGTGCTTCTGAAGCTCATAAATGCAGCGGACGGAGACGTTTCATCAGCAGAACGCGGCATCATCTTCATCGATGAAATCGACAAGATAAGCAGGAAGAGCGAAAACACGTCCATCACCCGTGACGTAAGCGGTGAAGGTGTACAGCAGGCCCTCCTTAAGATTCTGGAAGGAACTCATGCATCCGTACCTCCTCAGGGTGGACGCAAGCATCCGAACCAGGAGATGATAGACATCGACACGACGAACATCCTTTTCATCTGCGGAGGAGCATTCGTTGGGCTCGACAAAATCATCGAGCAGAGGCTTTCTTCATCATCAATCGGATTCGGAGCGACGGGAACAAGGCGTACCGAAGAAGAGCGCATGGAGCTTTTGAACCAGGTTACGTCGGACGACCTCGTGAAATTCGGACTTATCCCTGAAATCATCGGACGTCTTCCAATGACCTGTGCACTCAAGGAGCTG
>CACYBG010000387.1 GCA_902772605.1 uncultured Spirochaetaceae bacterium | reverse complement strand
TTATAGCGGGGGCAGGACTCGAACCTGCGGCCTCCGGGTTATGAGCCCGACGAGCTTCCAACTGCTCTACCCCGCGTCGTATTATGATTATTATAGGGAAAAGGGAGGGGAAGGTCAATAGTTGAAAGGGAAAAATGTTAAAAAAATAACATTATTTTTTTTAGGCAATGGAGGAGTACTTGAATCAATCTTAAAGTTGAAAACGGCTGTGTTTTTTCTTATTTTTATCTTTTAATTTTCCTAAACTATGATATAATTGTAAGGAGGCGGGTAGGGGACTGTTTTTGTGCAGTTCTGAAGTGCTTTTGGAAGCTTGTTCAATCGGCTTAAGGTTGGTTACAGATAAAAATGGAAAGAAAAACAGGTATTGCCGTTCCTCTGGGGGCTCTGTGTTCTCAAAAGTGCCCTGCTGTAGGTGATTTTCCGGCATTGAAGGATTTTGCTGATTTTTGCCAGAAAAGCGGAATTGATGTCATTCAGCTTCTTCCGGTCAATGATACCGGTTTTCAGTCATCACCGTATTCTGCACTTTCTGCTACGGCACTTCATCCGCTCTATATCCGCATAGAAAATCTGCCTGAATTTGAAGATGCAAAAAAGCATTGCCGCCCTTTTTCATCTGCATATAAAGAATTCCTTAAGGAAAATGCTCCCGGAAAGCGTTTTGATTATGCGAAAGTCTGTGCCGGAAAAATCGAGCTTTTGCATCTGCTTTATTCATACATGATTAAGACCGTGGACAAAAAGACCAATCACGGTAAAAATGCGGTCAATTCCGATTCTCCGTCCGATCCTGTTTCAATCGCATCAAAATTCCAAATCCAGATGAGGAATTTTATAGAAGACAATCCGTGGGCAATCTATTATGCCGTTTTCAAGGACTTGAAGGATTCATATTCACAGGCTTCATGGAAGGAATGGGACGACGGAAAGAAAAACATGACCCGCCATCAGATTGAACTTCGCTGGAGCAACCGAGCCTTAAGGGTAAGCCATAATTTTTTCATCTGGTGTCAGATTCGTGCACACGAGCAGTTTCTGGATGCCGCCGAATATGTCCGATCGAAAGGAATCATTCTGAAGGGCGACATTCCGATTTTGATTAACGAGGACAGCGTTGACTGTTGGGCTTGGCCTGAACTTTTCGACCAGAGCATGAGGGTGGGTTCTCCTCCGGACTTTGAAAATCCGACCGGTCAGCGTTGGGGATTCCCGGTTTACAATTGGACTGCAATGCAGGAAAGCGGATTTGCGTGGTGGAAGGAAAGGCTTTCATGTGCTTCCAGATATTTTTCTGCATTCAGGCTGGATCACGTAATCGGTTTTTTCAGGATGTGGATTTATTCTGAAAAGGAAACGACGGCCGGACTTGGACACACCAATTACTATTCGACCATGGAAAAGGAAATCCTTCTGGATCAGGGGTTCACCGAAGAAAGGCTTGAGTGGCTTTCAAAACCGCATATTCCCATGTCGTCAATCACTGCGATAACGGGGTCGGAAGATTTGGCCGAGGAAGCCCTTGAAAAAATCTGCTACAGGATTGAAGGCGAAGACCTTTGGAAATTCAAGGAGGACGTTACTTCCGATTCCATGATTTATTCAACCGAATTCTGTACCGACGAAGACATGAATCAGAGGATTGCGAAGGTTTTTGTCGACAAGTGGCTCGACCGGACGCTGATTGAAATCGAAGAGGGGCAGTACGTTCCGATTTGGACCTATTCAAATACTACGGCATGGAAATCGCTTGATGATTCCGAACGCGAAATCCTGCTTGATGAATTCCGGTCGCTTGAAGAAAAGAACCTTGAAATCTGGCTTGGAAACGGTCCGTGCATCCTGGAACCGATAGTTTCATCTACTAAAATGCAGCCGTGCGGAGAAGACCTTGGACTTAATCTTCCGGGGCTTCCGAATGTTTTGAAATCGCTTAACGTTGCATCTCTTCGTGTCGTTCGTTGGACAAGGTTCTGGGACAGGGATGGAGCTCCCTATGAGGCGTTCGATTCGTATCCTGATTTGAGCGTGACTTCGGTTTCCGTGCATGACAGTTCTACGATGCGTCAGTGGTGGAACGAAGACAAGCAGTCCCTGTATGGATTTTTTGATGCGGCCTATAAAAACGGATGTCCGAGCGAAATAAATCCGAACGGTGATTTCAGTCCCGAGGCGGCACGTTTTGTTTTGGAAAGTGCGGCAAGGACTTCATCGGCATGGTTCATAAATCCGCTTCAGGATTACCTCTATCTTGAAGGCGATTTCCATTCGGAAAATCCTGAGGATGAAAGAATCAACGTGCCTGGAACCGTGAATGAAAAGAACTGGACTTACAGGATGCCGGTTAATATAGAAGATTTGATGAAGATGGACGGGCTTTCCGAAAAAATTCGGTCCATATCGGAAATACACAGGGCTGAAGTTCAGACCAGGTGATTTATTGTTAAAGTTATGGTTTTGAAAATATATAATGGAGGAAAAAGGTGAATATTTCTTACAATGAATTTCACATCAGTAAAAAAGTCAGGGACCTTTGTCGGTTTGACAGTACGCTTTACAGTTCCAGCGGTAATGTTGTTTTTGCTGATTTTAAGGCTGTTCAGGCTTTTCAGGTAAAACTGAATGCACTGTTCAAGGAGCGTGGTGAAGAAGAAAAGCAGGTTTCTGCAGGAAATCTCAACGCCATGGGTTTGATTGATGAAATCTTCCATTATGTCTGTATGCTTTTCCGCAGGGATAAGGCACCGAAATGCTTTACGAACCTTCTTGCCGATTTGGACACTTATTTCGGAAAATCAACCATCGACGACATGCTGATTGAGTTCATGGAGCAGTTTCCGCCCGTTGCAGTCTATCAGAAAAAACTCAGCAATGCCGACTACCTTTTCCAGTCCGCCTATGAAGATTCTACGGGACAGCAGCGCAGCAACAGGGAGCAGGTTCTTGAAGAGATGATAATGCTCCATCTTGCAAATGAAAATCCTGCGTTCCATCAGTTCAACATACTTTTTGATGACGGAATGCTTTCAACCGATCCGAACTATGCAAAGGTCTGGAATCAGATAAAGGCTTTCTTTATGACTCAGCCGGTTTTCGGACCGAAAAACAACAATCTGATTGCAATGTTCAAGGAGCCTGTGGTTGCAGCACCGACGTCGCTCAAGGGACAGCTTGATTACATCCGCACGTACTGGGCCGATCTGCTTGGAGAATGGCTCAAACGCCTGCTTGAAGGAATCGATACGATCAGTGAGGAAGAGAAGGCTTCATGGGTTCCGACCAATGGCGGTGAAGTGAGCATGGATGCGTATTCCTACGAAAACCTGATGAAGGAGTACGAGCGTTTCAGTCCTGACCGCGAATGGATGCCCAAGGTCGTGTTGATGGCAAAGACCGTTTTGGTCTGGCTCTATCAGCTTTCAAAAAAATACGATCGCGAAATCACCAGGCTCGACCAGATTCCTGATGAAGAACTGGACAACCTTAGGGACGAAGGATTTACCGGACTTTGGCTCATCGGTCTGTGGGAACGTTCGTATGCAAGCCGCAGAATCAAGCAGATAAACGGAAATCCTGAAGCGGCGGCATCGGCATATTCGCTTTTGGATTATGAGATTGCCGGAAACCTTGGCGGATGGGAAGCTCTTTCAAATCTCAGAAGCAGATGTTGGGCCAGGGGAATCAGGCTTGCTTCAGACATGGTTCCGAATCATACCGGAATGGACGGAAAATGGGTCATTGAACATCCGGACCTTTTCATCTCGACAAAGGACTGTCCTTTCCCTCAGTATTCTTTCAATGGAGAAAACCTGAGTCAGGATGGACGCGTGTCGCTTTATCTTGAGGACCACTATTACAGTAAGAGCGATTGTGCCGTCTGCTTTAAGCGCGTGGACAATTATACCGGCGACGTAACGTACATCTATCATGGAAACGATGGAACCGGAATGCCATGGAATGACACTGCACAGATTGATTTCCTGAATCCGAATGCACGTGAAGCTGTCATGCAGCAGATTCTGAAGGTTGCGGCAAATTTCCCGATAATCCGTTTTGATGCGGCAATGGTGCTTGCAAAGAAACATATCCGCCGACTTTGGTATCCGGAGCCAGGTCATGGAGGCGACATTGCAACAAGAAGCCGCTATTCCATGTCCACGCAGCAGTTTGAGGATGCAATCCCGAATGAATTCTGGCGCGAGGTCGTTGACAGGTGTGCAAGGGAGATGCCTGACACTCTGCTTTTGGCCGAAGCGTTCTGGATGATGGAAGGTTACTTTACCCGTACGCTTGGAATGCACCGAGTCTATAATTCTGCCTTCATGAACATGCTCAAGAAAGAGGAAAACCAGAAGTACCGCGATACCGTCAAGAACACGATTAAATTTGATCCGCAGGTCTTGAAGCGTTTCGTAAACTTCATGAACAATCCCGATGAAGAGACTGCCGTTGCCCAGTTCGGAAAGGGCGACAAGTATTTCGGTGTCTGTACTCTCATGGTTACCATGCCGGGACTTCCGATGTTCGGCCACGGACAGATAGAAGGATTTGAAGAAAAGTACGGAATGGAATACACGAGGGCATACAGGGATGAAAAACCGGATCAGTATCTTGTCGACCGCCATTATCACGACATATTCCCACTCATGCACAAGAGGTATCTGTTTTCGGGAGTTGAGAATTTCCTGTTCTACGACGTTTGGAATCAGGGCAGCGTGAACGAAAACATCTTTGCATATTCGAACTGTGCGGGCAATGAAAGGACCATCGTTTTCTACAACAACAAGTACGACCGTGCTGCAGGATGGATAAGGCAGTCATGTGAGTATGCGCAGAAAATCGGTTCCGGTGAAGACGACAAGAAGATGATGTCCAGAACGCTTGCAGAGGGCATGGGACTTACGAGCGGAAGCGGAAACTTCATGATTTTCCGTGAACATAAGTCCGGACTCTGGTATGTCCGTTCAAGCGACGACATAATCGAAAACGGAATGTTCGTTTCGCTCAACGGATTTGAATATCAGGTTTACCTTGACGTGCAGCAGGTGACTGACGGTGCCGAAGGAAAATATGCAAAGCTCAATGAACTTCTGAACGGCTCCGGTGTCCCTGATTTGGAAGTTGCATGGCAGGAATACAAGTATAAGGAACTTTATGCGGCCCTGGAAAAATTTGCGTCTCCGAGTGTCCTTACAAAACTCCGTCAGCTTTTGACTCCGGTTGCAGTGCTCAAGGCGAAGAACATCGAGCAGCCTAAGCTTGAGGAACTCTTCCAGGAAGTAAAGGAAGATGCCCTTGCTTATTATGAACTTGAGGCTCAGTTTGCTTCACAGGCGGTTGACCTGGCAAAGCATGAAAAGGAGCTTTCAAAGTCAAAGCCGGAAAAGACAAGGGGCAGGACTTCGGAAACACAGAAGGAATCCAGAATCAACAAGAAGGCTGCGGATGCAACCCCTCAGAAGCGGTACCTTGCATTCTGCCGTCAGGTTGAATATCTTGCATCAACGATGGCATCCGCTCAGGGAATATCCGCCGATGCAGCAAGTGCTTCAGGTGGAACGCATTACAGGATTACGTCACCGTTGAAGGCCGCTCAGGAAAATCTTGTTTACGACGGACTCATAACCCATGCCTATGCACCGGAGATTCTGTGTTCGTTTGCAATGGTTTCAAGTGCCGGAAAAGAAAACTGCCTGAAGTGGGGATACGACAGAAAACTTGCTCAGGTTCTTGAAAAGGCCGGAATACGTGAAAATGGAATCCGCGAAACATTCAGGGGACTTTTCCTGATGATGAAGATTCGCGACCTGAATTTCGGGGCGACAGGATTTGCAAAATCAACGGAAGAGGCTGCAAGGATTCTGGTCGAAGGTCCCGATTCATTCCTTTTGACCGGTGCAAACGACTTCAACGGAGTCCGCTGGTTCAACAAGGAAAAGATGGATGATTCTCTGTGGTACGGATTCGCTGCAATCACCATGTACAGTCCAAGAAATCAGAAGGAACAGGTTCACAGGCTTTACAGGACTCTTTCTGCGGCAAAGGAAAGGGCTGAATACCGCTGCGACAAATTCCTTGAGACTCTGGTTCCGGACAAGAAGGTTTCCGTGAGAAAGTCGTCCGCAAAGAAAAGCGATGCGGCAAAAAAGACGGAGGAAAAGAAAACCGATTCCGATTTGCTGCAGTAGGAAAACTTACTGATAAAGGTTGAATGATAAGATCCGCCGATTGATGTTCGTGTTGAATTGTCGGTCGGCGGTTTTTAGAGGAACCCTGGATAATTAAGGAACCGCTGATTAATACACGAAGCATTAATCAGCGGTTCTCAGCAATTTCTCGTAATTTTTTATACTGTAAGAAATTACTACGAAATTGCAGATTTTATGGTTAACACTGAATGAGCATACGGGGTATGCTACCCGCTTTCGGATTATTCAGTGTTTCCTTATGTCCAGGGCCTTTTTTTGTGTTGATTGGACGAAAAAAAACAGCCGCCTTTTTTTGGGGACGGCTGATTAATCATCAATTCCTTAGAAAATCCTCTGTAGATTCAGCGAGTTCAAAACGGTCAGAACGTAATCCATGTTGTCCGGGGTGATTATCGGACTGCTGATGTGGAACGGTCTCTGGCTCTTTTCAACGTTTTCCGTCATCTTCGGAACCTCGCCTATGTTTCGCCTTATGAAAGCTCCGTCCTTCAGGGGTGAGTCCCTTGCAATCAATACTACGGCTGCGTCCTCATCGTCAGTTATGTCTTCACGGATTTTTGCCGCCGCATAAGCCGCACTCGTTTCCTGGTCTGCAAAATACCTGTACTTTACGAACAGTTCCTTGCATGCCTGGTCAGTTTCTTCCCTTGATACGTCCGCCGGATACACGAAGCTTCGGAGCATCAGCGAATTTTCCTTGAACAGGTTTTCCATGCGCTCAAGGTTTGAAGGGTCTGCCGGGTCTGCGGGATTACGTTTTTCAATCGGAACGTAGCTGTCCAGAATCTGTACGTTGCCCCGCGGATCAAGCTTCAGGTTTTTGTCGGTCGGAAGTATGAATCCGTTTACAGGCAATGCGAGCTGCCATCCATACAGTCCTGAAATCAGGTTGCCGTAATTTCCCGTGCTCATGGCGAAGTAGATTGCCCCCGAAATCATTTTCTTGATTCTGGTGAATGCATATGTATAGAAGAAAGTCTGCGGAAGAAGTCGTCCGATGTTCGTCGTGTTTGCGAGCGTCAGGCTGTATTTCTTTACCAGGTTCGGATCTGCGAAAATTTTCCTTACCATGTTGCGGCAGTCGGCTTCATCTCCATCGACTTCAATGGGATAGATGTTTCCGCCGTTCCATACCAGATCGTTTTCATCCAGTCCGCAGATTTTTCCCTTTGGATAGAGCAGTACGGACTTTACGAGTTTCTTTCCCCTGAGTGCGCTTGCGAGACTTGCCCCAAGGTTTCCCGTGGTTGCGTCGAGGAGTATGGATTTTTCTCCGTTGTATCTGAGTATGGTTTCAAGTGCGGCTGCCAGATATGAAACTCCGAAATCCTTGAACGTGCCGGTCGGACCGTGGAAAAGCTCCAGGACGAACAGATTCGGTGCAAGCTGCTTTACCTGCGGTTCAAACGTGAATGCATTGGTCGCTATGGTTTCACAGATGATAGGACTGAATTCCCTGTTGATGAGTGCCGACGTCAAGGTTCCCGCCAGATTTGCAAAGGATGTGTTTTCATCGGCATACAGAATCCAGTGCCTTAAGTCTTCGGTGTCGCAGGGAACGTAAAGTCCTCCGTCTGAAGGCATGCACCTTAGGAGTGCGTCCTTGAATCCTACCGAATCGTTTCCATTTCTTGTACTAATGAAGCGCATTAAAATCTCCCGTTGCGGGCCCGCCGTTCGGACCCCTCCCAAATTTCAGACCGTGGGATTTTTGCGGATGACGACCGTCCAATCTGCAGACCGGTCTGTTTCACCCATGATTTGACGCATGCTCCAATGACGTGTTTTCTTGGAGATGCAATTACTGAACTTTTTCCACCCAGGCCATGGACCGTATCATGAGGAATTTTGCCTCATCGGTTCCCTATATATCGCTTTACGATGAAAAGTTTAACATTTTAACCGATTTTTTCAAGTGGGGTGGACGTTTTGATTGAAATTCCCCGTTCAAAGTGCCGGAAGTTTGGTTCGTACGGAGGGTTAAAATCCTTTTTCCTATGAGTCGGGTCGGCGATTGAAGCCAAAATGCCGTCTCTCCCTTGAATTTTTTGCGTTTCTCATATACCATTAAATAGCTTTTATGGGAACCTCTAAAAATTTCAGTTTTTAGAGATGCCCTTATTGTAAATGATGGGTCCATAATCTTGTGGCTCCAGTTAATAAGAGGTTCTTGAATGAGTCAGATTAAATATGATTTTACAGTTTCCAATTTAGGCGAATGCACAGTTCCGTCTCCCATCGAGCTTTCCCGTGAGCATGGGAATTACCGTGCCACTTATGTGAGGGATACATCCTATGTCAGAAACCTTGTGAATGTGTTCAACATCAACGAGGAGGACGCAAATGACTGTACGAACCTTATGGAAAAAGCCGGTCCAAGGGAAAAGATTTATTTCAACCCTGAGCATGTGACTGCCGGAATCTGTACCTGCGGAGGTCTTTGCCCGGGTCTCAACGATGTCATCCGTGCAATCGTCAGGTGTCTTTGGAACCGCTACGGTGTACGCAGGATTAAGGGAATTCAGTTCGGATACAACGGATTTTTCAAGGAAGAAGGATACGATACGATAGACCTTAGCCCTGAGACCGTCGATTCAATCCACAAGATTGGAGGTTCTTTCCTTGGAACTTCACGTGGAGGCGGAGACAGGACTTCTGAAATCGTAGATTCAATTGAACGCCTCAACATAAACGTCATGTTCATCATCGGTGGTGACGGAACTCAGAGGGGTTCACTGGACATTGCAAATGAAGTAGAGCGCCGCGGTCTGAAGATTGCTGTCGTAGGAATTCCTAAGACCGTTGACAACGACCTTCAGTTCATCGACCGTTCATTCGGATTTGAGACGGCCGTTCAGCAGGCAACCAGGGCAATCAATTCATGCCACATGGAAGCTCAGTCACAGATAAACGGAATCGGTCTTGTAAAGCTGATGGGTCGCGAATCCGGATTCATCGCAACTGCCGCTGCAATTGCAAGTCACGAAGCAAACTTCTGTCTTATCCCTGAAGTTCCTTTTGAGATGAACGGACCGAACGGATTCCTCTCTCACCTGGAAAACAGGCTCAAGAGAAGGGGACATGCTGTAATCGTAGTTGCAGAGGGTGCTGGACAGGATCTTCTTGCCGCAACGAATCAGACCGATGCATCCGGAAACAAGAAGCTTGCAGACATCGGAACGTTCATCAGGGACGAAATCACCATGTACTTTGCTGAAAAGAAGGTTCCAATCAACCTGAAGTACATTGATCCGAGCTATGAAGTCCGTGCAGCAGTAACGACAGCCAACGATTCAATCTATTGCGAAAGGCTCGGAAACAATGCCGTTCATGCAGCAATGGCCGGAAAGACGAAGATTGTAATCGGTCTTGTACACGACAAGTACGTCCACATCCCGATTTCCATGGCTACATTGAAGCGCAATACGGTTGATCCTGAAAGTTCTCTCTGGAGGGACTGTCTGGATGCAACTCTTCAGCCTGTATATATGGTAAACAACATCAGCACCGTAACGGAAAAGCTCCGCAATGCAGCTGCTGAAGCCGACAAAAAGGCCCTTGCAAGACTTGAAAAGGTCTCAAAGATGAAATAATCCGTCCTTCTGGATGATTAATGGTGCCGGTTGATTCGGAAACGTGTCGCCGGCGCTTTTTTTTGTCCGTTCGGATTTTTGAACCTGCATCCTGCCTGAAAACTGAGGAAACGTTGAATAATCCGAAATCGATTCCTAAACCCGAGTCGGAAATTTGCCGAAATTTGTTAGGAAGCCCTGTGGAAACTTGCGTATTCTGTCGCTTTTCGGTTAAAATAGGAAACCTATAGAAATTTCAGTTTTTAGAGGTGTCCGATATTACGGATGTGCAGGTTGCGGGCAAATCAACCAGATTATAAAAAATGGGGCAAACGTTATGGATGACAACAGCTTTAATGCCAAGTATTTGGCGGCTTTTGAAGAGAAGAAGGGATGGTATGATACGGTACAGCTCCCTAAGATACAGGATAACTATAGACTGCATCTGGTTTGCGTAAACAATATTTTCGATGCATTGGTAAAAAAATCGCTTATCAATCCTGACCCTTACAAAAAGGACAAGAAGATTTCTCAGATTACGAGTCCGGAAGATACGTCGTTCAGTGAAAACGAAAGGGCGAACGTCCTGGGAGTGCGACTTTCCGACTATCAGAGCATGATTGATTTCATCTGCAACTACACGAAGTTTACGGTCGAACAGCTGACGATGGACAAGGTGAAGAGGCTCCTCGATCTGAATGCAACGTTCGGATGGACCAACCTTTCTCCAAACTCACCGAAAATCAATACGCGCTCCATGGCCGTGTGCATTGCGTCTGCAAAAAGCGGTGCCCAGCAGATTCAGATTGCAATGTTGAACGACAGTCTGAACAAGACGGTTGAAGCCATGAACTTCATCAATGCGGGACTCAAGGATCTGGCTGAATTCCACAAATCGGTTTACAAGGCGTCGGTCAGGAAAAACGTCCTTGCAAACGATTCGTTCGACTGGTCGAAGGCTACGAGCGAAAGTTCGATGACGGCGGAAATCAAGAGGGTTTATCCTACATGCATGCCGAAACATTCCTTCAATGCCGATTTGGTTCATGAAATAATTGAGGAAGAACTGTCCGAGTCAAAGGCGACCCTTCAGGCACAGGAGCTTGCAAAATTCAATATTCCGATGTCTGCACCGAAGGAAAAGGCAAAGAAGACGATAGACACACATGAAGTCATCATGGAGATTGTTCGTCTGCTTGGAACTTCCGGCGAACAGTATCAGGTCATAGTCGAAAAACTTTCAAACAACAATTCGGTTCTTCAGGCTCAGAAAAACACGGGATTCAAGAAATTTTCACGTTTCCTGCGCAAGCTTTTCGGAATTGCAGAACCGGACATCGAATACACGATTTCAATCACCGACAATACGACTCAGCAGGTCAAAAAGGAAAAGCTCAGTTTCAATGAATTTTTCGGAAACCTGGCCAAGAGGACGAAATATTACAGCGCAATCGTATCTCCTCAGAGCGGAGTGCTGGCAAAAATCGGTGCACAGCAGGATGCAAGGATACTCGAATTCCTGAACAAGCAGGCCGTTGAAAATGCAAGGCTCATGCAGGTCCTTTCTGCGCTCGACGATTATTTCAAGACCAATGCCTCACCTTTGGACAGGTCCAAGATAAAGGGAATCAAACCGGAACTTTCGTTCGTAAAGAGCATAATGGTAAAGATAAATCAGTCCAAGGCGGAATACATCGCATTGATTGAAGAACAGGAACAGATGAGGAAACTGGGAATTTCTAAATGAAAGTCATAAAAAGAATTCTTGCTGCATCGATTTTTTTGATTTTTTCATCGGCGGCTTGGACGGAAGAAAACGGTTCCAAGGCTGATGTTGCTGTCGGTGAACAGAGAACCGTCGTCATCGTCGATTCGGATTACGATTACAACCTGAATCCGCAGACGGCGAATTATACTACGGAAGCTCAGGTCCTTACCGGGCTTTATGAGGGACTTTTTTCCTACAATCCGGTCAATCTGGAACCTGAATATGCACTTTGCACGGGATATAAAATCTCAAGGGATCAGAAACGCTGGACGTTTACAATCAGGAAGGGTGCGAAATTCAGCGACGGAAGCCCGATTACTGCAAAGTCCGTCAAGGATTCATGGATAAAGCTCCTTGGAAACAAGTCTGCTCCATTTGCATCGTTCCTTGATTGCGTTGCCGGTGCTGCCGAATACAGAAACGGAACCGGATCTGCGGATGACGTAAGAATCAGCGTCCGTGGTGATGATACCCTGATCGTACATCTTGCGTATCCTGCGTCTCAGCTTCCAAGGATGCTCTGTCATCATGCATTTGCCATCGTGAGCGATAAGGATGACGTCTATTCCGGTCCGTTCGTGCTCAAGAAGTCCGAAGAAAATGAAAAAAAGGAATATGAACTCGTTAAAAACGAAAATTACTGGGATGCCGCATCGGTTAAGGTTCCCGGAATCAAGATAATCCGCAGTGAAGATTCCGATGAAAACACGTTCCTGTTCAACTCCGGTAAAATCGATTGGATTGCTTCTGATTCTGATATCGACAGGGTAATCGATAAGGATTCCGTTTATTATGGTCCAGAGTTCGGAACCTTCTTTTTCTTCTTCAAGATTAAGAACAAGCCATGGAACCGCGCCGATTTCCGACGTGCACTTCTGGAGGCCATTCCATACGACATACTGAGGAACGGATATCTGACTCCTGCAAAGACTCTGGTCTATCCGCTGGTCGGTTATCCGAACGTTGCCGGACATGACGACTATGACGAAGAAGATGCAGTAATCATGATGAAGGAAGCACGCAAAAAGCATGGAATCCCGGAAAATCTTGAGATTCCGCTTGTGATTGCACTGAACGACAGTCCCTACATGCGTGAGTTTGCCGAAATCCTGAAAAAAGCATGGAAACCTCT
>CACYBG010000386.1 GCA_902772605.1 uncultured Spirochaetaceae bacterium | reverse complement strand
TCGGGAACAGATTTTTTAAAATTATTTCTGAATCTTTATTTTTAGCCCCTATTGTGATATAATTCAGACTATGAGGAGGTTCCTATGCAAGACCTAGAAGAAAGAACGCAAGTCATGGAGCTTATCCAAGCTTTGCCAGATGAGCAGGTGCGTTATATATTACGCATTATCCAAGCTTTGCCACATCAAGAACAGTCTGAACCTCGCTGCAATTTACGTGGCCGTTTCTCACATTATGCAAATCCTGAACTCCGCGCAAGGGAAAAGGAAGCATGGGGACTCGCCGCAGGGGAAAAACATGGTTTATGCTGATGCAAATATCCTTGTCCGCTATATCATCAACGATGATGAGATTATGGCAGAAAAGGCAGAGCAGGCAATAAACTCCTGCATTCTCGCCTCCTACGCTGTTTCCAATGGCAAAGAGGTTCTTTCATTTGACAAGAAGCTGAACAACTTCATTTTGAAAAAATCAAAAATGCAGTGATGGCTTCGGTTGAAAAAGAATTGCTCCATTCTCGTCGGGAGACATTTTAAAATCCAGCAGCGTTACATTTCTAGAGAAACAACATAGAGAATATCAAAATCTGTCACCCCGAATTTGATTCTTGGTGTAATAAAATCAAGTTCAGCATGACAGTTATTTGTTATTTGCCATACTACTGGAAAATTCAATAATGCATCAGAATAGATGTCTTAAAAAACAACTTCTATCCATTTTATTTACATTAAAAACTTAGACCACGCAATATACAAATTTCCCCCACTCTATCACCAAATGATAGAGTGGCCTTGTATACTGAAATCATACAAAGGAGGCAGCGTATGATTTCGATTAAAGGGCTTTCAAAAAAATTGAACAGGAAAACCGGGCTTGTAATGCAGATGATGAAAAAACGTGGATATCTGGATGCAGACGGAAAACCTGAACGATGGTGCATTGAAGGAAAAATCATGAGCAAGGAAGGGAAGATAACCCGCCGTGGAGAGCTTCTTCTTGTTGATGAAATCGGCATGGGGAAAATTTCTGATACTGACCTCAAAAAATTTTTTGACAAACCAGGGCTTTGGTTGTGCATAGGATTACCGCTTTCATACAAGCCATTTGAGTACGGAAAATACTATTCAGCGGAGGATATCATCAGCTGGTATCATGCAAATCCGGATGCGGAAATGAAGATTGACATTTCGGATGAAGAACCTATGTTCAGCCTTGACGGATATGATTTTTCCAATGATCCGACCCCTGTCTTTACACTTTCAGTGCCGGAAGTTTATGATTAGGGCAGCTGTTTTACTTAAATTTAGCGCAAAAAAGCGTAAATCTGTAAAAAAAGTTCAAAAATTTTTTCACTCTCTCACAAAGTGATAGAGTCATATATTATAATTGAGGCAACAGGAGAAAAGAATCTATGGCAGACAATACAGATTTCATAATCAAACAGAATCCATACAAGGATAGACTTTTGCTTTGCGCTTATCTTGGAAAGGAATCCGTGGTAAAAGTTCCGGACGGCGTTACAAAAATCTGCTCTTTTGCTTTTGCGGATCAGGACAAGCCGAACGAAACAATCACACAAATCATTTTGCCTGACAGTGTTGAGGAATTGGAAAAGAATGCATTCGTATATTGCACGGCATTAAAAGAAATACGATGGCCTGAGAACGGAGAGCTTTCAATGGGAGGTGATATTTTCAAAGGCTGCACCTCGCTCGAAAAAATCTCCATTCCGAAAAACGTAAGAGAATTGGGATCGTTCAAAATGCCGGAAAATTTGAAAACTGTTGAGGTCCATGACGATTTGATTTTGTTGGGTCAGGGCTACAGCTGCTTTACCTATGAAAGTGATGACGCCATAAAAACATGCTATGATTCTCAGACAATCCGCATCCTCACACAAAATCCGACCTACCAGCTGATTGACGGATTCATGGTCAACACAAAACATAAGACAGCTCTTTTTTATGCGGCGAGAAATCAAAAATGTGTCCGCATCCCGAATGGAATAGAAATTATCGCAACGTGCTGTTTTGATGAGGCCGGTTATTTAAGTCTCAGCAAGGAAGAAATCGAAATGACAGATTTCAAAAAATTCGACAGTGAACTACGCGACATGGCCGAACGTGAAATATGCGGTGCAAATTGCGTTCATCTCGAAAAGCTGATTATTCCCAAATCAGTAAAAGAAATCAAGTCATTTGCATTTTGGAATTGCAGTGATTTGGCATCAATAATTTACGAAGGGAAAACTGCTGATTTAAAATATGACGATGACTCTTTCAACTTTTGCGACGAACTTGAAAACCAGGACCCGAAAATAATTTGCAGCGACACTGAAAAAATTCAGAAAGCAAAGTGCAAAAAAATATCGGATGAGCTTTCCAGGATTCTGCTAATTGACCAGAAGATTAGGAGCGGATGTTATCCAAGTGCCGAAAAATTGGCAGCAGAATTCGGCGTGGGAATAGCCACGATTCACCGCGACCTGGATAAAATTCTTTTCTTCTCCCATACAGACTGTCCGACCAGAAAAGAACTGATAAAATTCGACCACCACGAAAAAGGCTATTACTACACCAAGGCTTTCAAACTCGACATCGAAGCAACATTGTTGAATTTGTGATTGATTCACGAGGAGGGTCTAATAGGGGATGTCCAATAAGTTCAAAGTACGGTAGTTGAGCATACAAAGTCATTTTGACACGATCAATAATTGCATACAACGATCTTATTGGACAGCCCCATCAATAGTTTATCCAGCCGAAATCTATCTTTTGAGATTATCGGGTGCTGAACGTTGAAAAAATTAAGGAACCTCTGATTAATGCTTCG
>CACYBG010000385.1 GCA_902772605.1 uncultured Spirochaetaceae bacterium | reverse complement strand
GGTCATTGGTTTTTATAAGTATTGAAGAAGATGCGGCCCGCCGTGACTTTACTGTGTCTTAATCCCTTTAATCAGGTCATTGGTTTTTATGAAGTGTCTGATTGAATTCAGTATGGCACACAGAGACTATGGTCTTAATCCCTTTAATCAGGTCATTGGTTTTTATAAAAAACGTGGGTCTTTGATACATAGCTGCATTGCCGAGTCTTAATCCCTTTAATCAGGTCATTGGTTTTTATTGAAATTCCTCCATATGTATATTCAACAGTAACTACTTGTCTTAATCCCTTTAATCAGGTCATTGGTTTTTATACTACCTCACATAAACCTTTGAATTACAACGAGTTGGCAAATCAATTTCGCAGACTGGCGGCATTTTTTTAGCTCCCCATTGCATTTTTATGTGGCACCTCCTTTTTACAGCCATACAATTCCTTGTATTATAATAAATTAGCATTTTTCGCAAACCCCTGTCTTTTTCCGGTACTTTTTACAAAAAAACTGGGTATGCGAACTGTCAAATAACTTTGCACCGATAAATTATATCACAGGATGGCAAAACTGTCATCTGGAATTTGTTCTTTTATTCTGGAACCGATTCCAAATTTTTCCTGTTTCTGCCAATCCCTCTCACATACTTGAAAGAACAATACGAAATCAACCTCATCATCAATAATCTGATTCAGGCGGTTTTTCAGCTGATTGATTGTTTCATCCGTTGCATTCGATTCAAAAACCGATTTCTGCACGCGCCACGCATAGCTTTCCACGCATTTCTCCACTTTTGAAAGCCTTTTTGAATTGCGGATGTCATATACAATCAGCCAGTGCTTTACCTGCAACAACCTCTCCTCCATTTTACAGAATCAAAAAAGTCTGTGGAACGAATATATTTCCATCCCCGATGGACGACACATTTTTCAGGCAATCCTCGCACAAAGGATAAATGCGAAGGCTGTCTTCTTTTTCATCAATAATTTCCAGCAGTGAATTTTTCAATTCTTCAAGCTGATTTTTTTCCATTTCACATTCGAAAAAAGAATACTGAATTCTGATTCCGAAATTCTCCAATGTTTTTGCAACTTTGCACAGTCGCTTAGGATTTGCAACGTCATAACAGATAAAATAAATCATTTGAAATAATACGCCCTATAATCATTTTCTTCACCGCTGATTACCCGTTTATAATGTTCTGCCTGCTCATAGATTATTTTTTTATACGGAAGCTTCTGATTCGTCGGCTGATATAAAATCGTGCTGTCCATTTTCGTCTCGAAAGCCGCTATCACTTTTTTTATTCCGTCCTTTGTCAGAAGTACAGCCTTTAAAACGGAATCGTTGCTTTCACTCTGATTTTCATCCGTGGAATCCGGAACATGATTTGATTCAAGAGGAAAATCAACATCGTCTTCCGAAAAAGTTTTTGTCTCAAAATCATCAGGTGACAATGTTCTGAGATTGAAAAGCGAACAGCACACAGAATCGGCAATTGGAGAACGGAACTCTTCCATCAAATCAAAAACCAGAGCCTGCTTGCCATAATTTATTGCGTGCAGATACCCGCAACATGTATCAAGACCCAGGCTTTCCAATGCACTTTCAACCCTGTACATCAAAAGCGTATACAGAAAACTTAAAACTGCATTCACATTTGTAAGTGGAGGATTCCTGGACCGCTTTTTAAACTCCGCCCATTCACACTGAATGTTGTAATCGAAAACACTGAAATACTGACGTGCCGCAATTCCCTCGTATCCCCTGAGCTGTCCTATGTCTTTCGCATTCTCTGCATTCAAAAGAGTATTCTTTATTGCATTTATCGAATCAAGAACCGTTTCTTCGGATGAATCATTTTTTCGTTTTATCCTCTGCATAAAACTGATTTGATTTTTGATTTTACCCACGACAATACTTTTTGCAATTTCCAACGATCTCTTTTTACCATCCAGAATCTTGTACTGATTCAATCTTAGGAAAACATTCTTGCTGTCTCCGAATGAAAGCTTCCCATTGAACTTACCGTTTGAAGAAAGAAACGTCACCGAGATTTTATACTTCGTCAAAAGCCTTATGGCATCACCGCTTATCGATACATTTCCCATTATCACAAGATGCTCAGTTTTGAATGGAAAAAGTATTGTCCTTGATTCATCGGGCTGAATGAAAACCAGGGTTTCATCTTTTTTTGTCAGTTTGCCTTTGTCAGAAATAATATAAATAGATGCCATCTTTATTGCTCCGCTATGATTTCAAAAAGCTTTTCAACGCCAAGAATTCCTTTCTTGTATATTGAATCAACGTTTGATACCGAAGGATACTGCTTTGAGTTCTTGTCTTTTCCGCCTCCATGCGCCACTTGATTTCTAAAATTCTCCAGACTCCGCAGCCTCTCTCCAATTTCCTTCCAGTTGTCTCCGCCTTTGACATCATGCAAATACTGCTTGCCGATATCTTGCCACCAGTCATAATCTCCAAGATATTTTTCTATGTCCGCATATTTTTCTATTATGCATGCTTCTACGGAAACCTGCAGTGTGATTACGGCCTGAACATTCATTTTCCGCTCGTAAAGAAATTTTGAATAATTGAAAAGAGTTCTTGAAACGGAATTCTCATCGCATAGTGAAGCGATTTTTTCAAGTTCCGCCTTGATTTTCATCAACATGTAATTCGCATCAGCGGGAAATTCTTTCAATGCATTTTTTACCTGCCTCAATGCATCTATGATCTGAATGGAAAAATTCAGTTGGGCGATTTCAGAAATCCTTTTGATTGCTTTGGCACCCTTCGGCCAATCTCCCTCAATCAAACTTGCCAATTTTACTCCGTCAAGTTTTGTTGCAAACTGATTGATTGCTTCAGAAAGCTGAGAAAAGTTCCAATACTTGCTCAGGTTTCTCACATACGAAACTTTTTCATTTTCAATATATTCTCCGTAGACAAGTTCCACATTTCTTCCGAACGAACTTCCGGACAGGGAAAATTGCAGTGCCTGATAAATAAGTATTGGAATCGATCTGAAACTGTGCGTTATATCGAACAGAATGTTGCTTTCCGGTGAAATCTCCGGAATGATTGAACTGTATAACGAAAAAAGTTCCGAAGCAGTTTCTTCGCTTATAAGGGCAGAGGAAATGTAAAGCTTTACAGGAACCCCAAATCTTTTGGAAAGATATTTTTCAAGCGATGCGACATTACTCTCTTTTATTCCTTCTCCGTTTTTGTCGGATAAATAAAGTTCTCCATACAGATTAAAAACCTCTTCATCCTCCATGTCATTTTCCGAAATCAATGCTCCCCAGTTGGATGTTCTCGTTCCGACAAGAATTATCTTTTCAAAGTCCTTATACCTGCATGAAAACATTGCTTCAATAAAAATCTTGGTACGTTTTTCTTTACCGTCGGGAAATCGGTAGTTTGTTTCCCGGTATTCCTTTTCGTTTGTATTTTTATTAAGGAACATTCCAGTCCCAACGCAACTTATTAAAGTGTACTTCATTTCTGTTCCCCGCAAACTTTATCAAGCAGTTTGAATGCAAGCTCAGTCCAGAGTTCCGTCTCAGAGTTCTGGATTTCCTCTTTACTTTTCCAATGCATATCCTTCAATTCTGAATTTGGCATAGGGATGTACCCATCGTTACATTCCATCAGAAACACCAGACCAAGATGAACTTCACCGACATCGCTTTCTATTTCATTTATTATTCCAAGATAAGACACTTTTACCTTGGACCTGTCAAAATCTTTAAGTTCCTCACAAAGCTCTCGGCACATTCCGTTTGCAAGTGTAGCATCAAAAGAATCAGCCTTATCTGTTTCATCGATGTGGCCTCCGATACCGCAGGAAAGTTTTCCGTGCAAGCGCTTTTCATTTCCATGCCTCGTGTAAGATGCGAATTTACCGTCCGAGTTTTTGACCAGAACATACGGTATAATCTGCTGAAAATCTTTATCGGTTTCCGCTTCAGAACGTTCAATCCAATCAATATCATTATTCCCTATGAAATCTGCATATTGAACGGTGAAAACGTCGGTGACACTTTTTATCTCTTTTGGTACGAAACTTGTCTTTATGCAGCAAATTTTCATATACCGAATTCCTCCTGACAAATTTTTAGGATTTCATTTTCAAACTCATGCATAAGGCGGCTTTTTGTAAGCTTATCGCAGAATGCAATGCTTAAAGAATTTCGTATCATGACGATTACATCCCACAGGCTTAATCCCGAACACATCTGTGAAGCCTTTATGAATTCCTTTGAAAGATACGTGCCGCTGATTCCGCAGTCATCCGTGTTGATTGTAACCTTCAATCCTTCATCAAGATATTTTTTCAGTGGATAAGAATCTGCGTTTCTGCTGAATCCAACGATTTGGTCGTTGCTGGACGGACACATTTCAATGCCGATACCTTTATCGACAAAATGCTGAAGAAGTTCCTTCCGGTCAAAAAGTTTCAGCCCATGTCCAATTCTTTCCGCACTCAGATGATACACTGCTTCCCAAATGCTTTCCGCACCTTCAGTTTCTCCTGCATGAATCGTAATCCTCATACAGCGTTTTAAGAGAGGCATAAAGAGTTCCCTAAGTTCACTCGGTTTTGTAACGCCTTCATTTCCGGCAAGATCTATGCCTGCAATTTTTTCGGCGACAAGAGGATTTTCATTGAACAGTCCGCTTATTATGTCTATCGATTTCTTAATTTCTTCTTTCGTTGCCTGTCGACCGATTATATAAATCATGCGGTACTCAAGTTTGCCTCTGTATTTTTCAAAACCTCCTGCAATGATGTTTATTACATCGATTACAGAAAGTCCGAGACGTGTGTATTTGTATGGAGAAAAACGGATTTCAACATAGCGTACATTATCTTTAATCAGATTTTCTGCATATAATTCGACTGTCTTTGAAATGGTTTCCCTTGATTGCAAAAGACTGCTTCCCTGATAGTCACCTAACTTTTGATAGGCATCGATACCTATGGCATAAAATTTTTCTTCATCATAGAAATCAGTGTAAATCTCTTTTTTAAAATCATCGTCTCTGTTTTTGAAGGAAAGAATCTTTTTGATTTTTTCATCAAATCTTCTGTACACGTCCTCCTCTTCACGGCATTGAT
>CACYBG010000384.1 GCA_902772605.1 uncultured Spirochaetaceae bacterium | reverse complement strand
TATCCGCGTGAAAAATTTACGCTTGCAACGAAGCTTCACAGCAATTACCTGCATTCCGAAAGCGATTGCGACAGGATTTTTTCAGAACAGCTTGAAAGAACCGGTGCCGGATATTTTGATTATTATCTTGTTCATGACGTAAACGTTCATTCGATTGAAGTCTATGATAAATTCCATGTTTTCGATTGGGCGTTGAAAAAGAAGTCCGAGGGGCTTGTGCGTCACGTCGGATTTTCATTTCACGACGGCCCCGAGCTTTTGGACAGGGTTTTGACCGAACATCCCGAAATGGAGTTCGTCCAGATTCAGCTCAATTATTTTGACTATGACAATCCGGGCGTCCGGTCAAGGGAATGTTACGAGGTTTGCGTAAAGCATAATATGCCTGTAATTGTCATGGAACCCGTGAAGGGTGGAACTCTGGTCAACATGGGAAATGAAATTGAGGAACTGTACAGGTCTTACGATTCAAATGCGAGCATTGCATCCTGGGCGATAAGATTTGCAGCATCGCATGAAAATGTTGCAATGGTCCTCTCCGGAATGAGCAATATGGAACAGGTGGAAGACAATTGTTCTTTCATGAAGAATTTCGTTCCGCTTAATTCAGACGAAAACAAGCTGATAAAAAAAGCCGTTGAAATTTTGAACCGCGGAAAAGAAATTCCATGCACCGGATGTTCGTATTGTACTGAAGGATGTCCCGTACAGATTGCAATTCCAAAATATTTTGCACTTCTGAATGCAGATTTGAAACAGGACCCTGACGGAACTGCCGGATGGACTGTCCAGCGTGAATACTATTCAAATCTGAATGAGGAATTCGGAAAGGCGAGCGATTGCGTAAAATGCGGTCAGTGTGAAGAAATATGTCCGCAGCATTTGACCGTAACGAAATATCTGGAAGATGTCGCCGCCAGATTTGAAGCCTGATTCTTGAATGTTGAAATTAACGGGTGAAATAAAGTTCGTCCTTTCACCCGATTTTTTTTAGGTGCAATTTTTTTGTAATGTAAAATATACTTGACAAAATGAATGATTGATTTTATATTATGTCTAGTGAATCGTTTTTAATGTACGCAGAACCGAAATGAAGTGTGATTTCGGAAAATAATTTCCAGGAGGTCGCTTATGACGATGAGTTGGGGTATAGGATTTGTTTGCGGAGTTTTGATTGTCGGTGGGATTATCTTCATATCCTCAAAAAAATCGAAGAAAAGACAATATGACGAAAGGCAGATTGCAGCACGCGGATTGGCATTTAAGGCAGGATTCATAACCTTGGTTGTAAGTGAAATTGCAGTGTTTTTTTCAGAAACCTTGCTCGATCATCCTGTCGTTCTTTTTACACCCGGTTTTTTGCAGTTGCTGATTATCCTTGTTTCGCTGCTTGTGTTTCTGGAAATCGCAATTTTCAAGGATGCATATTTTACGCCCGGCGAACCTTTTTCAAAAAGATGGTGTGCCCTCATGATTCTGCTGTCTTTGATTTTTATCGTGCAGTTCATCATAAGGAAAGATAAATTATCGGGATACGTAAACTTCACAGTCGGAATTTACATATTGATAATAATGCTGAGCATAATAATCAAGCATTACATTTTCAGCAAAACAGAATCTGACGACGGTGAAGAAGGACGGGAGGCTGAATGAAAAACCTGAAGTTAAAGTCTGCCAGGGCATTGAAAGATATGTCTCAGGAAGATTTGGCGAAAGCTGTCAATGTGAGCCGTCAGACAATCAATGCAATTGAAAAGGGTGATTACAATCCTACAATCAATCTGTGCATTGCAATCTGCAGGGTTTTGGGCTTGACGCTGAATGACCTTTTTTGGGAAGAAGATTGAAAGTTTTATGGAAATAAAATGGACCGTCGGTTTACTGATTTAAAATCGACGGTCCTTTTTTCACATTGAATTTATGTCTGACACTGTGTCAGTGTAAATCATCGTTCGCCGAGCAGTCCCTTTACGCATTTGTAGGTGATTTCAAAAATCGATGTTTCTTCCGGTTTGTATCCGCAGATGTTCATCGCTTCAATCTGTTTTTTGGTGGAAACCGCAGACGGATAAATTCCAAACATGAATGGAAAGAACGTAAGCAGAAATTCCTTTCGTTTGGTGAATGCAAAGGTCGGAAAGAATTTTTTCAGAAGCAAATCAATCGTGTCGTATGATTTTTTGTATGAACGCTTAAAATCAACAAGAAGCTCCATCCTGCTGTTTTCCTCCATGTCGTAAAGATTCATGGCAAGAAGTTTTAAAAGCAGCACCCTTTTTTCAAGACTCTTTGCAATTTCACGTGCAAATCCTGTCGGGCTTAAAAAGGATTTTTTTTCCATTTCCAAAAGGTCTGCCGTCCACAGTTCGTATTCCTGCTGAAAAATCGCAAGGAAAATTTCTTCCTTGGTTTCAAAGTAATTGTAGATTGACGGTCGGCTGAAAGATGTTGCTCCGCTGATTTCCTTTATGGTGATTTCCTTGAAACTCATTTTTTCATAAAGCTCTTTGCATGCATTGATGATTTCGTTTCGTCTGTTTTCAGCAAGTTCAGGGGATTTTTTAGGCATGTCAGATTCTCCATCACATTATGGCCGTCAATCGGCTTATGAAAAAAATGAAACTGAATTTATCCGGTCGGAAAAAAACAGTTCAACCGAAATGCACAACGTTACCTGCAATTGAATCAGTGGCTGCATATGGACTGGAATTGGGATAACGGTAAGGAACCGAGTGTCAGACTTGAAGCTTGAACATTCGGTTCTTTAAATATAAGGCTTTGCTGACACGGAGTCAAGATTTATTTTTCGTACGGACGATTTTTGTCTTTGATTTGTCGACGATATTTTCTTCCATTATGATTTCACCGATTTCATCAGCAGTGATTTTCCCGCCGAGGATGTTTTTTACGCTGTCGATTCTTCCGTTGATTTCAGCATCAACCGTGCTTCTTTCAAAAGCCAGGTCGCATCCTTCGGTCGTGCAGTTTTTCAGCGTCAGATTCTTGCAGTAACAGAAAGGCTGGGTTCCGGAAATCCGACAGTTGATTAACGTAAGGTTTTCCGAATACCATCCAAGATATTCACCGTTGATTATGCAGTCTTTTACGGTTACGTTTTTGGAATGCCAGAATGCATCCTTCGTATTCAATTCCGAATTTGAAATTTCAATGTTGCAGTCATATTGAAACGAATATTTTCCAGTCATTTTCAATCCGCTGATTTCTGCATCCGTCACTTCAAAAAAAGGATATTCGGACTGTTCCACGTTTACGTTTTCAATCTTCATGTTGCGGCATTTCCAGATGAACTCGGTTGAATTTACGCTGGAGTTTTTCAATGTAATGCCGTCACATTCTCGAATCGCCTTTATTCCGTTTATGCGGCATGAATCCAGTTCAATGTCCCTGTCATACCAAAGTGCCGCACGACAGTTTTCCGTAAATTCACATCCCCTGATTTTTGAATTTGAAAGGTGCCAGAACGGATATCGAAGATTCATGTAGCAGTCTATGACTTCAATTTCGCTTGCCTCTTTCATCGCTGATTCACCGTCTTTCGGTCCGTCAAAGCGACATCTTTCAACTGTAGAATCATGGATTGCATACAGTGCCCGTTCTTCATCGAATGTCATTTCTTCATATATCATTTTTCTTCCCTCCGACATTGAATGTCCGTATTTTTATGAGGATGTACAGTATGACATATTTGTGCATGAATGTAACGTGATTTTTTTTAATTTGTGGAAAATGTTATGTATTAATGATTTTGAAATGAAAGACTGCCGTGCCGTCAATCAGCATGTTTCGGGCACAGACAATCTTTTTTTTTATTTTCAGTTGCTGTTTTTGTACAGCAGTGCAATCTTGTCCCTGTAGATGTCCAGAACCTTGTGGCGCATCATTTCCT
>CACYBG010000383.1 GCA_902772605.1 uncultured Spirochaetaceae bacterium | reverse complement strand
CTTCGTGAGATGAACAGACGGTACACCAGGGAGGATTATCTTTCGCTCGTCTCCCGTCTAAGGGCAAAGGTTCCCGACCTTGCATTGACCACCGACATAATGCTCGGTTTTCCGGGTGAAAGCGAAGGGGATTTTGAAGAGGCCGTATCGCTCATGAAGGAAGTAAGGTACAACGCAGCATTCATGTACTATTACAATCCGCGTGAAGGAACTCCAGCCGCAAAATTCAAGGACCAGGTGCCGATGGAAGTAAAGAAGGAAAGGCTTCAGAAGATAATCGACATGCAGCTTGCAATCAGTTCCGAAGTCCTGGAAAAAAGGGTGGGGATGACTGTCGAGGTGCTTGCGGATATAATAAGCCGTGACAACAGGAATGAACTTCTGGGAAAGACGTCGCAGAACGAAAGGGTTGCATTCGAAGCCCCTCAGTCGCTGATAGGAAAGTTCGTAAAAGTCCGTCTTGATGAACTGAGCGGAAACACGTTCAGGGGAACGCTGGTTTGAATTTGAACAATGGAGGAAAAGTATGCCCATAAAATTGATTTTGGTGATTGCTCTGGCCGTATTCGTATCGGTTTTTACCGGTCTGAACCTGGAAAACAAGTGTACGTTCTGGTTTTTCCATAATTTCAAGGATCTGCCGGTTGTTGCGGTCATATTCGGTGCGTTCATACTGGGCGTAATCGTGACGCTTCCGGTATCCCTGATTTCACGCGGAAGAAAAAACAGGGACAAGGACATGATGAAAAAATAAGAATGGCCGGCTTTTCTGCCGATACTATTTCCGATGTTTCCAAGAAAATTCATTTTGACCTGCACCGCAGCGGCATTGGTTTCGGTTCAAGCATTTTCAGTCTCGGCCGTTTCCGTAAGGGACGAAGCCCTGGCGAAGGACTCGGTGCAGGATACCATAGACTATATAAACTCTCACATTTCCTCCGTTGATTCCGCATCGGGAAAAAGGGGACTCTGGTGCATTGCCGGAAACCTTCAGGAATTGAGCATGGACTGGATGGAGGCTGCAAAATCCTACCTTCAGGCACTCAGGATATCCGGAGAAAACGAAAGCGGATTCGAACCGTATTCCGTTGACCGACTCAGGATTGCCGCCGCAAGATGCTTTTTGAACTGCTGCGACCTTGAAAACGCCGAACTGAACCTGAAGGCATTCGCCAATTCGTCCAAGGATGAAAACCTTGCAGCCCTTTCAAACCTGTATTCCGTCTGGATCATGCTGTGCCGCTCCGAATCTGCAACCGACATAAAGGCGTCCCTGGAAAAACTCAAGTCCTATCTGGACATGGATTCCATGAAATCGGTGCGCTCGTCGGTTCTTTTTACGCTCTGGTACATAAGCGGAGAAAAAAAATATTCCGACTCGCTTGAAAAAAATCACCCCCGAAGCGTCGAATGCGCCATAATGAAGGATAAGGCATCCCTTTCTGCGGCTCCGTTCTGGTATTTCGTCCCCAGGCTTGTTGATGAAGCATACCTTTCGTATCCTTCCGACGCAGGATTCACCGACGAACAGAAGATGAGCGAGAAAAAATCCCCGGAAAAGACATCCGTTTCGACACAGGGCGTACAGTCCGGGAAAAACGAAGGTGAAAAATCATCGGTGAAGCCATCCTCTGACGATAAAAAATCCGCTCAGACAGCCACACCTTCAAAAAAGGATTCGTCCGGTGAAAATTCGACAAAATCCGCAAAAAAGGAAGAAAAGGCTCCCGAAAAGAAAAAGCTTGAAAGGGAACAGCTCGGTCTTTTCAGAAACCTTGCAAATGCCCAGGCGCTGATTGAACAGGCAAAATCCAAGGGCTTCAACGCATATTATTTCCCGGAAACCAGGGCGTCGGGAACCACCTACTACATCGTCGTCGTGGATGAAAACGAAGAGGGCACCATGGGAAGGCGGCTCAGGGCAGCTGGATTTGACTGCTACCCGATAGAGTAGGGGTAACGGTGAAAGATTGGGCTTTAATCCCCATAAAAACAATCCGATAATTTGAAACGATTTCTCCATTCATTTGTTCTTTTTGCAGATAAAACATTTGCTTTCGTGGAAATTAGTGGTATAATCACCCTAGTTTCTGCGGATGAAAATGTCTGAGGGGCGGATGACATGAAATTAACCGTTGATTGATGCTGGCGTATCGATGGACGGTTTAAAATATTTTTTAAATTGCGGAGTGTGAAAAATGGGAATGAAAGTCAAGGATGAAAAGAAAGGAAAGAAAAGGATTTTCGTCGGTGCCTTGATGACGGCGCTGATTTCCGTCGTTGCAATTTTCGGAATCGGAGCATCTTCATCTTCCGGTGCGGATGCGGATTATATGTCCAAGGAAGAGCTGGAAGCAGCCAAAAACGAAGGGGATCTTTCAACCGATGAACTTGTAGCCCAGTTCTACGATTGGTACGGCTATCTTCCTGATACCGAGGAGGAGGATTACAACTTCCTTAACAATTCCCTCTATGCAGATTATGACGGAGAGAAGTACGAGGACGTCTATTACGATCCTGATGCCGATGATGAAGCAATTGCAGCCATTCAGGAGACCACCAAGAACTACAGGGCGGCGGCTCCAGTAAAGACCAAAAAGGTTGCGAAAAGTTCAGCCGAAGCAAAGGCCGGAACGGTAGAAGACGATACCTATGTCGGCGATCCGTCCTATATCTCTACCGGAAAGTCAAACAGGAAGGCGAATGATAAGAAAGCCGATAAGGATGATGATGACGATGACGATGACAAATCCACCGGAAATGCATCACTGAGGATTGGCGAAAAGGATAACAAGAAGAAGGAAGTCGCTCAGGTTGATGATGATGACAAATCCACCGGAAACGCATCTCTCAGGCTTGACGGTACTAACAAAAAGAAGAATAACGATAAGAAGAAAAACAACGACAAGAAGAAAAACAACAACGATAAGAAGACTACTAACGACAAGAAAACCGATGACGGCAAGAAGAAGGAATACACCCCGGCTGATGCTAGGCGCGACAAGTTCGTAAAGTGTGCAAAGTCATACATGGGAACCCCTTACGTATTCGGTGGAACAAGCCGCTCAGGAATCGACTGTTCAGGTCTGGTATATCTTGCAGCCCAGGAAGCTGGACTTGGAACACTCCCGCGCACTGCAAAGACCATGTACAAT
>CACYBG010000382.1 GCA_902772605.1 uncultured Spirochaetaceae bacterium | reverse complement strand
TGACCTGTCCATGTCGAAGGTAAACTGGAGCGTGATGGTGTTTTCCTCGGAATTTTCCTTGTAGCAGGTCTTCGGATTTTTGTCGAACGCGGAGAGAAGCGAATATTTGATTGGGGCCGATTTATCCGCAAGAAAGTCGGAGGCCTCTATGCTTACCGTGGATTTGATTCCGTCTTCAATCAGCGTGTATTCTGCGCTCTGGCTTCCGAAAAGTCCCGTTCCCCTGGTCTTGAAAGTGGCCTTTATGAGTCCGTCACGAGTCGAACCGATGAATACGGGAACTTTTGCCGAAAGGTGCATTATTTTCGTGGAGCCTTCGTCCGCTGAAATCAGGAAGTCCGAAAAGTAGATTGAGGTTCCGCTGTTGTCCTTTTTCCAGAGACCCGTAACGTCCGATGCCAAAAGCGAGTATCCGGTGGAAGTCTTTTCGACCGCTACCTGAAGCACTGCATGGCTTGTACTCTGGAGCCAATGGAAGTCGTTTTCGCTGCATGTGGCCGATTCAAGGGTCGGAAAATCAAGTTTTTCAAAATCAACCGAAGTGATGAGCAGCCTGTAGATTTTTTTAACGCCTGCACCCTGTGAAAACACCCTTGTGAATGAAAAATCCTTTCCCAGACCGGAAGATTTCAACGCTTCGGACGTAATGCCTGAACATGCGGATGCTATGGACCTTGATTCATCCTCTCCAAGTTCCTTCAGGTTCTGATGATTCTGTGGAAAAATGTTTTTAAGGCTTGAAGCTTCACCGAATGCGAACAGTGAAAATGCCGCAGAAACGAGACAAAGTAAAATTTTTTTCATGATACCCACCCATATTGAACATGTTCAGAACATGTCTATTGAATTTCGGAAGAATCCCCTGCCGTTTAAATGAAAAATCGGACCTTACGTTACACTGTTTCTGCAAAATGCCGCTCATGCATTGGGCGTGGAAAAGTTCTACGGACTCCTTGAAAAAACATTTTTTTCCATTTAATATGAACCGTTATGATTGAATTGAATAGCAAACAGAGAAAATTGTTGGAAAATGAAGCTTCGACCCTTTCACCGGTTGTAATCATCGGGGCGGCGGGATTGACAGAGGGCGTTGAAAAGATGACCGACGCTCAGCTTGAGTCCCACGAATTGATAAAGGTTTCGTTCAACGACTATAAGGATGAAAAGGTGGAACTTACAAGGTCCCTTGCCGAAAAATGCAGGGCCACCGTCGTCAGGATAATCGGAAACAAGGCGATACTTTACCGCACCGCAAAGGAAAACGAAAGGCGCCGTTTCGAACGTCAGCTGATGAAGCTTGCAAAATGAAATTTCCGGTTCGGACCGTCGTGGAATTGTCCGACTGGGAATGCAAAAAAATGCACCTCCTGAAACTGAACTTTTTCGTCCAGGTCCGGGGGTGCATTGTTTTTTATGATTCAGATGCCTTATTTCGTCAGAAGTGCATTGATTGCCTTGACGAATTCGGTCGGATCCTTTATCTCGGCACCGTCAATCAGGAGTGACTGATCCAGGAGCACTTCGCTTATCTGTCCGACGGTTTCTTCAGGGACATCTCCTTCAAGCCTCTTGACCAGAGGATGGTCTCCGTTGATTTCAAGAATCGGCTTAACGAAGCTTGCATTTCCCTGTCCCATGGCTTTCATCATGCGTTCCATCTGGAGTGAAGGGTCGTTTTCATCGATTACCACGCATGCAGGACTGTCTGAAAGACGCTTACTGAGGACTACATCCTTTACCCTGTCGCCCAGAGCCTTCTTGATTTTTTCCTGGACAGGCTTGAATGCCTCTTCCTTTTTCTTTGCCTCATCCTTGTCTACGCCGAGTTCATCGTCGCTTCCTGCACGGTTGACGGCCTTGAGTTCAAAGTCCTTGTATTTTCCGTATGAAGGTATGACTATGTCGTCGATTTCATCAGCCATGATCAGGACTTCGAAGCCCTTCTTCCTGTATGCCTCAAGAAGCGGTGATTCACGGAGGATTTTTTCATCCGTACCTGTTATATAGTAGATTGCCTTCTGGTCGTCCTTCATCCTCTGGACGTAATCGGCAAAGCTGGTCCATTTGTCGTCTCCGGTTCCAGCTGCGTCCGTACTCTTGAAACGGATTATGTCTGCAATTTCGTCGCGGTTTGCGAAATCTGAATAAAGACCTTCCTTCAACGGACGGTTGTATGAGCGTACGAACTTGTTCCACTTTTCGATGGCAGCCTTTTCCTCGTCGCTTGGATTTTCACTTTCGCGAGCCTTATCCGCCTCTTCACCGATTTTCTTGAATTCGGAAAGGAGCTTTTTGACAGATGATGTCTTTATCGTTTCGAGTATGCGGTTCTGCTGGAGGATTTCACGGCTGACGTTCAAAGGCAGATCTTCAGAATCGATGACTCCGCGTACGAACCTCAGGTATGACGGAAGAAGTTCCCTGTCGTCGTCAGTGATGAAAACCCTCTTTACGTACAGTTTGACACCGCTCTTGTAATCGGCCTGATACATGTCGAAAGGAGCAACCTGCGGAACATAGAAAAGGGTCGTATATTCCTGAGTTCCTTCTGCATGTACGTGGGTGTAGAGCAGAGGATCTGTTCCGTCGTGGCTTATGGTCTTGTAGAAATCGTTGTAGTCTTC
>CACYBG010000381.1 GCA_902772605.1 uncultured Spirochaetaceae bacterium | reverse complement strand
GCATGAAAATAAAATTATTTATGCGGAACGGATTTTGGTGGATAAAAAATGTCGAGTCCAACAAAATATGTTTATAACAGGCTCCCAACGTGCGTCCGTCCCGAAAAAAGGCTCGTTCGAAGCTACGCTACGAATACCTCTCTTCGTTCGTGCAGATTTTTTTCGTTCCGGCCACCCGCTTCCGCCTGTTATACCTTAGTTATCAGACTCGACATATCTACAAAATATGCCGTTTCGCACATCTGTTTAAAATGATGTTGAGTCCCTGAAAACTTTTTGTTTGGAGGGGAATCGATTTGCATGAATGACCAACACATTTTCGTAAAAAACCGTGAAGAATTAAGGAAAATTCCACAAAGAAGCCCTCCCTTTGACATTCCTCATCAGCACGGCTATAATCGCTACGCACATTTGGAAATCTTCAGAAATCTGGCAAACTTTGCATCGAATGTTTGACACTCTTTCCCATAAATTCGAAAAAAGGAAGGCTTTTATGTTCAAGGACATGTTGAAACAGTTTACGGGTCCTCAGTTTTGGAAAAAATTCTGCATGATGATTTTCGGAGTTTTTTTCATGGGATTTTTCCTCTCTTTCCTTTTGGAAATCGGCTGGGGCACTGATTCCTACACATTTCAGAACAGCATAATCTCCATGCGCATCGGTTGGGAATTCGGGAACTGGCAGCTTCTGCTCAACATCATCCTGCTGATAATAATGGTCATATTCAACAGGCGGCTCATCGGGATAGGGACGATTGCAAACATGGTTCTAATCGGCTACATTTCGGATTTTTTCCGCTGGGTCTGGAAGAATCATTTTCCGCTCCTTTCAAAAATCTCCACGTCACCCGATTTTCTCTGGGCCAAGATTCTGGTTTTCATTGCCGTAATCCTGCTTTTCGTAATCAGTGCGGCTTTTTACATCAATGCACGCATGGGACTTTCCCCCTACGACGGTCTTGCAACCATAATCGGTGAAAAACTCAGGAAAATTCCGCCCGTAATTACAAGGATGGCCTACGACTTTACGTTCCTTCTGGTCGGGGTTCTTGCAAGCATCGGTTCGGGGATAGACATATCGACTTCACTCATCGGTTCAATCGCCATGTCCCTGAGTCTGGGTCCTGCAATACAGCTTGTCGGAAAACTTGTAAATAAGAAAATTCTGAAAACCGAGGGGGCAGACGAAGGATTGAAGTCGTTGAAGTTGCATCAGTCTTTGGAAATTGAATGTAACGACTGATGACTTTATTCCTTATATTATATATACTGTTACGTATCAATTGATAGGAGTTAATTCAATGAGGAAAAACAAGGCTAAATTTTTAATCCTGGCGGCAGCATTTGCACTCGCATTCAGCTATTCTGCAATGGCGGCAAAAAAGGTCGATTACACCCAGCTCGTCAAGGAATATCTTGATGTAACGGGAAGCAGGGCGACAAGCGAAAAGGCCATCGACAACATGATTGCCATGTACAAGTCAACCATGACCGACATTCCGGACGAAATCTGGGATGCATTCAAGGAAAAAATCGCTGAAAGGTTTGTCGAAAGGATGGTCGAAATCTACGAGCCGATTTACAGGAAATACCTGACCGAAAAGGACTTGCAGGATGCAATCGCAATGTACAAGACTCCAATCGGTAAAAAGCTCGTATCCGTAAACCCTGACATCACCTCCGATGCAATGCAGGCAGGACAGGAGCTGGGCATGACCATAGCATCCGACATGATGGAAATCATTTCCGAATACTACGGATGGGATGACGAAGAAGACGAGGAATAATCCCGGACTTCATCCGATGCCAGACATTTGAACGGGGTGACCGATACCGTCTTGAAAAAGATGAGTGGAAGTCCCCCGTCATCATTTTAAATTCCCTTCAAAAGCACCGATATTGACCCGCCAAGATACAAAACATAGACCGAATTTCAAGTTTTAGGACAGATTTCCCCTAAAAATGGGTTTTTAGTACCCAAAAACTATAAAATTTTACAAAATCAGAAAACGGGTTTACAATTCTATTATGTCTATCGTCAGTACACCGGCAGCGAAATTTTGCGGCCTACACTTTATTTTTACAGAAAAGACCATTCTCTTGAAAAAAGGCACCGATTTTTCAAAAATCGTAGACCGAAGCTCGTTGCCGTACGAGGAAACCGTAGAACTTTGCATAAAGAATCAGGTGGCATCGGATTGGTTTTCCGAGACTGACAGGGATTATACGGCCGTAATGCTTGAAAACGACTGTCCCATTCCAGCAGGATGTACGACGGTTCCGTTGAGGCAGTTTTTCTGGGACACGAAAACGGAGTCTCAAAAAAAATCGGCAGGGAATTCAAGCCTTGGAAATCTGGCGGCCCGGGCATACGGATTTCTGAAGCTCAGGGAAAAATACAGGTTCTGTCCGACATGCGGAAAACCGTTGAAGGACGACTATCATTTTTCGGCAAGACGATGTACGGTCTGCGGACGGATATTCTTCCCCCAGATTGAACCGGCAATAATCGTGCTGGTGAACAGGGGACCGAAAATCCTTCTGGCAAAAAGCAAGACAGTCGCATCCAATTTCTATTCATGCATTGCAGGATTCGTAGAACTCGGTGAATCAATAGAAGAAACCGTAGCCAGGGAGGTCATGGAAGAAACCGGGTTAAAGGTCAAGAACATAAAATACAAAGGCAGTCAGCCGTGGCCTTTTCCAGACCAGTTGATGCTCGCTTTTACCGCCGAATATGAAAGCGGTGAAATCAAGATTCAGGAAGAAGAAATTCAAGATGCGGGATGGTTTGACAGGGACAGGCTTCCGCTGATTCCAAATCCGGGTTCAGTGGCCTACAACCTGATTATGGGAGCGTTTCAAGGTTGAACATACCGATTTCAGCAGATTGGATTGAGCTGTAGAATCGGGCGGAAATCAACATGCCTCCCCGCAAATTATTTTCACGCCTGACTTTTATGGAGGGAGAAAATGAAAAAAATATACGCAGTCATATTCATATGTATAGCACTCATTTTGGCCGTCTGTACGCTGATTTGCATCGGCAGTAAAAAAAAGATTGCAAGATACCTTAAATACCCCATCATTTTCGCACTTCTTCCGACAATCGCAAATTTCATCCTGATGATTTGCAGCACCAAGATGGAAAGCGACGTGGCATATGCAATTTTTTACAGCACAATCAACTGGCTCATGCTGACACTCCTGAGGTACGTAATCTGCTATACGGGACTGAAACCCAAGCCCAAGTGGTTACCGTGGATGCTGCTTTCCATGACCATAATCGATTCCATTTCGATGTTCCTGAATCCGTTTTTGGGGCACGCTTACAGATGTATGGAAGTCGTCGGTGCGGATGGAGCAACCTACTTCATAAACAGGCATCTCCTGTGGTTCAACCTGCATCTGGCATATTCATACGTACTGAGCACGTTCTGTTTTGCCGCATTGATTTACAAGCTCTTTACGACGGCGGCGGTCTACTGGAAAAAATACATCGTAATCATTGCATCTCTGGCTGTAGTCCTGATTTGGGATGCTTTCTTCGTCACGAACACAAGCGAAATCGACAAATCGATAATCGGAATGGGACTCTGCGGAATCCTGCTTACCTATTTCACGCTGATTTACAGACAGAGGCCCCTCATCTACAACCTGCTTACCGAAGTGGTGTGCAACAGTTCGGATATTCTCCTGTTCTTCAACAACGAACGTGAATGCATATTCGCAAATGAATGTGCAAAAAACTTTTTCGGAGTAAACGACGACACGCTGTTCAAGGCGAAGGAACTTCTCAAGACCCTGCTCAAAAACGATTTTCCTCCGGCAAGCCCTGAAGAAAACCGCAAAATCATTTCAACCGAATGGCACGGAAACAAGCTTCACCTGAGGCTGGATTACAGAATCATCAAAAAGCGCAACAGGGAGGAAGGAAGCTTCTACAGGATTCAGAACTGCACCGACGACATAAATCAGATGGAAAGGGACAAGTTCCGCGCAACCCACAACGAATTGACCGGACTTTACAATAAATCTGCCCTGGTCGAAAAGACCGAAGAACTGATGAGGCTTCATCCGGACCAGCAGTATTACGTCATTGCCTTCGACATCAAGAATTTCAAGCTTCTGAACGACCTTTTCGGACGCGACATCGGAGACCAGATACTCGTTTCCCTTGCAGAACTTTTGAGCGGAGGTGCATTCCCCAACGAGCTGGTCGGACATCTTTCCGGTGACCGATTCGTGATGATTGTAAAGGGCGAAAACATAGAGACAGACATCAATCAGTTCGAAAGGATTTTTGAACATACGCCGGACATACTTAAGGACCAGAGTCATTCTATCGTCATTCATGCAGGAATCTACAAGGTGTCGAAGAACGACTATTCAATCGTAACGATGTTCGACAGGGCGTTCCTGGCACTTTCTTCCGTGAAGGATTATAACGAAAACCGATACGCAATCTACGACGACACGATGAGGATGGCATTGGTCTGGGAACAGAAGATTATCGCCGCTCTGGATTCCGCACTGGAAAAGCGTCAGTTTGAAATCTATCTTCAGCCGCAGACGGACAGCAACTGCAACATAGCCGGAGCGGAAGTTCTTGTAAGGTGGCACCATCCTGAGAGGGGATTGATTCCTCCGAACCAGTTCATAAAGACTTTCGAAAAGAGCGAACAGATTTCCAAGTTGGACTGCTACATGTGGGAAAACGCATGTTCACTTCTGTCGCAATGGAAGCGCAAGGGGCGTGAAGACATGTTCGTTTCCGTAAACCTTTCGCCTCTGGATTTCTATTACATTGACGTTTACGCAACTTTTTCGGAACTGGTTGCAAAATACGACATTTCACCGAAGAACCTCCACATCGAGATTACCGAAACCGCAATGCTGGACGATCTGGAAATCAAGCTGCCTGTAATCGAGCGTCTCAGGCTCGCAGGATTTAAGTTTGCAATGGATGATTTCGGCTCCGGATTTTCATCGCTCAACCTGCTCAAGGATCTTCCCGTCGACATTCTCAAGCTGGACATGGCATTCCTGTATCACGCAAAGGATATCGCCAAGAGCAAAATCATCATACAGCAGATAATCGAACTTGCAAAAAAGCTGGGCATGACGACGATTACCGAAGGGGTTGAAACCGAAGCTCATCTGGAATTCCTGAAAAGCATAGGATGCAACTCTTTCCAGGGTTACTATTTTACCAAGCCCATACCGATACAGGATTTCGAGGAAAAATATTTCGGCTGGCACCAGGCATAAGGGGATTGAAGTCCGTTAAAAAACAATTCCGCCTCCCCCCTTGCACAAAACCCGTGATAAAAATAAACTGTCACTGGGAAAAATCAAAAATCCCGGCAAGGGGCTTTTCATCGGGTCCCCAAATATCTTGTAAGGAGTCTTCTCTATGAAAAAAATCATAAGCGGAAAAGTTCGCGAAGTATATGATTTGGAAGACGGCAGAATGGTTATAGTCACCACCGACCGTATCTCAGCTTTCGATGTAATCCTCCCGACCATGATTACCGACAAGGGTAAGGTTTTGAACGCCCTGTCAAATTTCTGGTTCGGCCTGACAAAGGATATCGTAAAGAACCACATGATTTCATCGGATCTTAAGGACATGCCGGTTGAATTCCAGAAGCCGGAATTTGAAGGACGCACAATCCTCGTAAAGAAGCTCAAGATGATTCCTTATGAAGTGATTGTCCGCGGATACATGTTCGGTTCAATGTACGAAGCATACAAGAAGGGAGAGCCTTTCCTCGGTCACAGTTTTGACAGGGAATATCAGCAGGCGGAAAAGCTTGAAAAACCGATCTGCACTCCGTCAACAAAGGCAAAGGAAGGACACGACATAAACGTCACGTTGGATTACATGAAGAACGACCTTGGTGCGGAACTTGGACAGAAGATTGCGGACACGGCCATTGCAATCTACAACAAGTGCTACGAACACGCATATAAAAACGGCATAATCATTGCCGACACGAAGTTTGAATTCGGTCTCGATGAAAACGGAGAGCTCGTCCTTGCTGATGAAGTCCTTACCCCTGATTCAAGCCGATTCTGGAACCTGGCGGAATACAAGGTCGGAACAAGTCCTGCAAGCTACGACAAGCAGTTTGTACGCGACTGGCTCAAGGACAACAATCTGGCCGGCGACCCGAACATCAAGAGCATTCCGGACGACATCGTTGCAAAGACTTCTTCACTCTACCGTGAGTGCGAAGAAAAAATCTGCCGCGGTTAAATCCACGTCGGTCGAAACGTCTGCATGACTTCGAACGGGACATGTAGACGGCATGAAAAAAGGAGGTTCCGAAAATCCACTTGGGATTTCAGAATCTCCTTATTTTTTTCCTTAATTTTTATCGACAGTTCAAATCAGCTTTCGGCCTTTGGACTTTCTTCTTCCGTTCCTGCATCTTCGGTCGCAGCGGCAGGGGCTTCACCTTCAGCAGGCTTTTCCTCTTCTTCCTTTGGACGGGGCGTTAAAAATCCTCCGAAAATCCATCCGTCAACCTTATC
>CACYBG010000380.1 GCA_902772605.1 uncultured Spirochaetaceae bacterium | reverse complement strand
CAGAAAGTTTCTGACCACAACTATTTACACAGACAAATGAAAAATTGCGGATAATTGTCAGTAAAGCAAGCGGACTTAAAGACTGTACCATTAACTTAAATTTCATTTTCTCACCTCTATTCCAGACAGTCCGTTTGTTGAAGCAAACTCCCTTGCATAGTCTGTAATTTCACCTGCAAATTTATTATCCGGTACAAAATATCCTTTTTTATGTCCTTGTTTTATCGCCCAAATCGTATATGATTTTCCGAGATATTTATACAGATCTTTACCTTGAGCAATTTCTCGTTCTCTGGCTTGAAGCCACGGTGCATACAAATGATAAAACAAATCTGCATCCAGCTTCTTTTTGTACAGCATGAAGCAAGCTGTTTCAAGCTCGCCATCGACTTTCATTTGAAGTTTTTGAGCGTCTTCTATTTCTTTAGCCAGTTGCAGTTCGGCATTTGCTGATTGAAGTCTGTCATAAAAAGACATGAGCAAATCAAATTTTGATTGCCTTTTATCACGAAAAATAAGAAAAATCGAAATCAAGACCGAAAGTACGGCTGTTGAAACAGATATTACTTCTATGATTGACATTTACTTCACCTCCACCTGTCCGTTCATCAAGAGCGGTAAAAGTCGGTCGCGCAAAGCAGTAAGTTTTTGGATTTCACTTTCATTTTTCCATATAGATTTTTGCAAAGGTTCAAAGAATGAATTGAATTTCTTCAAAACATCTGTATTGTCACTTGGATAGGCAAAAGAGTAATTCATAATTCTTGTTTTATCGCCTCTTGGCATTTTACTTCCTTTTGCTCCTTGCATAACGTAATCAAAAAATTCATCCTTCCATAAAGTACGATAAATAAAAAAAGAATCTGATTCACTATTTGAACGAATACACAAAACATCCGTCGAGCAATTTCCAAGCAGGTTTGAAAACCAGATTTTCTTAAAATAAGGACGAATATTTGAAATCAAAACATCAAATTTTTCATATCGTACAAAATTACCTTTTAGAGGTTTTGAAATTGAATCACTAATTCCAGCTTTATTTGGAAGCATATTATCTGTGGAAATATAATTCACAATCATATCAGCAGAGTCTGTATTATCTACATATTTTGCAAAATCACTTAACTTCTTTACTTCCCACCCAGCCGGAATTCCTCGTTTGAGTACTTCGTTATATTCCATTTTTCCGCCGGAAGATTTGTATGGTTTGGTACACTCGTCATGCTGAACTTGATTCAGCATCTCTTCACTATGAGATTCCGAAACAAGTTCGGAATGACAAGACACCGGAAAGTCGAACTGCACAAACCAGTGGTCATAGAGCCTTTTTGCCATTTGCTCCAGCTTTGCGTTCATACGGCGGTTCAATGCAATTTTGTCATCGAGAGCGGAAAGAACAGCGGCGATTTTCTGCTGGGATTCTATGGGACGGTAAGGAATCTTCAACGCCTTTAAATCAGGAATATTTAGATTACTGACAATCGAACCTGTTTTATTAATGATGCCTATCTGTTCTTGAACATACTTTGATTGCATCATATAAAGCAGATATTTTGGAAAACATTTTTCTTTATTAACTTTCAGAAGAACAAGCCTCTGCCCTAGACAACATTTCAAATTTTTCGGAATTATACAAACCTCACCCATTGGGGCTTCACGAGATATAACCAAATCATCAGATTCAGGTAAAGCTCGTTTTGTGCGTTCTGAATATGTTCCTTCATCAACAAAATAACCATCAGAGAAATCGAGTTGTCCCTTTTTTATATTGAAATTTCTGATAACCCTTATACCGCTATCTTTCCAAATCGGTGTAGAATGAGGACAATCTATTATGCTTTTGCAAAGTTCTTCAACAGTCAAAGTTTTCAATTCTCATTTCTCCATTCTCAATCTTCAATTCATCCTTAAATCTGCAAGGCTTTTCTGTAAAAATGAATCAAACTCTTTTGAAGTCGGCAAACCTAATTTTTCTACAGATTGTTCATTTCCGTCTGGAATAACATATTCAATGCTTACCTGCTTTTCACCAATTATAAAAAGAAGCCCGACTGCGTTATTTTCTCCTTCACGCTTATCTTTTGCATTGAAAAATTGTATCTGCTCTTTAAACTCTTCTTTTTCCTTTTGCGTCAGATTTTTTCGCAAAATCTTTAACAACACATTTCTTCTTGACGGAATATGATAATAAAGCTGGTCTATGATAAAATAAGAATCTTTATATGGAATGCGAAGTTTTTCGTTGCTGAATCCAAATGAAAGTCCTGTCCCCAAAATAAAATTTCTTACAGGAAGATATAACTGTTCCTTTTTTGATTCTATCTGTGCTTCAAAATAATCTCTTGCATTAAGAGGCGTAACGATGCTTCTGCCTGTTTTGCTTTCAAGCTCTCGGCGGGCTACAGCCGCAACAGTTCCGCCTTCGTGAGCGCACTTGGCATTTTCTTCCAGAGTTTGCGGATTCTTTGCCTTTGTTATACTTGTAGCAGAAAGCTCTGCCAGCATGTTCAAGACAAGCTCTTCGTTTGTCATGTTGTCGCGGAGATTTTCTTTTTTTAGACCTTTAAACTTCTTGTATTCTTTGGCAGTTTTTCCAGCCCATGCCTGATAAATTATATCTGTGAGAGCTGCATATTGTACGCCTTCTTCTACATTGTGTTCTTTCCACTGGTCTGTAAGGTCTTTTCGTATTTCGATGGACTTTAAACGCTGGTTAAT
>CACYBG010000379.1 GCA_902772605.1 uncultured Spirochaetaceae bacterium | reverse complement strand
CGTTGTATGCCGTTCCGTTTACGGTAATCGTATAGGAACCGCCCTTGTTCTCCTTCTTTTCAGCGGCAGGGGCAGCAGGCTTGATTCCGAACGTAGCCTTTGCATCGACAGGACCCTTTGAGCGCTCTGCAAAGAATTTTGGAGCTACGTTAGGGAACATTGCGTATGTAAGGGTATCCTCGTCGGATCCGTCTCCGCCCTTCTCCTTTGATTCCTTGACCATCTTGTCCCATTCCGGTTCCATGAGGTCTGCAGGACGGCAGGTAACGACCTCATCCATCTTGTTCTGTTCAAGGGCCTTCTTTACGAGATCTGGGTTTGCATCCGTAGGAAGCTTTCCGAACCTTCCCGTTATGAGGTTGCGGAAATCCTGCGTCATGGTGGTATAGCGGCCCATGAGGACGTTCATTACGGCCTGGGTTCCGACGATCTGTGAAGTAGGAGTTACGAGAGGAACGTATCCTGCATCCTTGTGGACCTTTGGAAGTTCGGCAAGGACGTCGTCCATCTTGTCTCCGGCACCCTGCTGCTTGAGCTGGTTCTCGAGGTTTGAAAGCATTCCGCCCGGAACCTGAGAAAGGAGGATGCGAGTATCGGCTCCAAGGAACTTTGATTCGAGGGATGCATAATGAGTGCGAACCTCGCGGAAATATGCGGCGATTTCAAGCAGGGCCTGAGTATCAAGCTTCGTATCAAGGTCCGTGTTCTTGAGCATTTCGACGATTGTCTCGGTCGGTGAGTGGGATGTTCCCATGGCCATAGATGAAATTGCAGTGTCGAGTACGTCGGCACCGGCTTCAGCAGCCTTGAGTTCCGTAGCAACTGAAAGTCCTGTCGTTGAATGCGTATGGATTTCAACCGGGAGGTCGCATGCCTTCTTGACGGCCTTCACCAGGTCGTATGCATCGAAAGGCTTGAGAAGTCCAGACATGTCCTTGATGCAGATTGAATCTGCTCCGAATTCGGCATAGGTCTTTGCAAGCTCGGCATATTTTTCAATGGTATGGAAAGGAGTAACGGCATAGGAGATTGCCATCTGAACGTGTTTTCCGGTTTTCTTTGCAGCCTTGGTTGCGCGTTCAAGGTTCCTCGGATCGTTGCATGCATCGAAAATCCTGAAGACTCCGATTCCGTTTGCAGCGGCTGTCTCTACGAATTTGTCGACTACATCGTCTGCATAATGGCGGTATCCCAGAAGGTTCTGTCCGCGGAGGAGCATCATTATCTGGTTGTTCGGAAGTGCTGCATGAAGCTTGCGGAGGCGTTCCCATGGATCTTCATTCAAAAAGCGGATGCAGCTGTCATATGTAGCTCCACCCCATCCTTCAACGGCCCAATAACCGATTTTGTCGATCATACCGCAGGCCGGAAGCATATCTGCAGTAGTCATTCGCGTCGCATGAAGTGACTGATGCGCATCACGAAGCACAAGTTCTGTAATACCAACTTTAGACATATATAACCTCTTTCAAATACTTATTTTCAATACGGAAATGATTTTCAGGTACGAACGCAGGCCTCAAGGCAGACTTTCCGCACCCTACAGATTTTCAGTCCACTATGGAAGACCTTAAAGCGACTGCCGTTCCCTTACTGCTGCGGCAATTGCAGCAACTACTGCACCTTCATCAACCGCAGGATTTCCTGCAGGTGCTGCGCTAGATGCGGCGACATCGACCGATTTCTCTTCATCCCTGTCAAGATGCAGCGCATGAATCACACCGTGAAGGAGGTGCATCGCCAAAATCATGATTATAAGAAAAGAAAAAACAACAGCCATCCCCAGCAAAGTAAGAAGACCGCTTTGCCCAAGCATTTGTGAAATCGTCATAATTCCTCCAAAAAAGACGTATAAGCCGAACACATTATATGGAAATGAAGCCCCTTCGGCAAGGGGATACGCGGGTAAAAAACAGGATGTTATCGTCAACACATAATGTGCGGCGAAAGTCAGATTTTTGAAAAGAGTCCGTACGCATCTATTCCGTTTACGGTCTTTCCCTGCGGATAGGCATTCATTATGTTGGTCTTTCCTTCGACCAGATGCTCGCTCGTGATTCCGTAGCGTATCGATGCATCGGCTTCAAGGAGTGCGGAAAAATGATCGGCCAGACGAACGAGCCTTCCATCCACGGGATTGCACTCGTCGATGTTGTACCTGTCGTTGAGTTCGTCGAAATCAACCTGCACGACCCTGCCGTCCTGAAGTATCCTGTTGCTGAACTCGTCGTTGGTAAAAT
>CACYBG010000378.1 GCA_902772605.1 uncultured Spirochaetaceae bacterium | reverse complement strand
GAACATTTGGAATCTGTTTTAGCAAATCAATATCTCTAATGACTAGAGGTGATTTTGTTAAGACTTCAACATTCGCTGTTGTTTTCTGCTCTATCAATTGTTTTAAGATTTTTTGCGTAGCAAAATGAATCTTTTCAAGCGGATTGTAAGGATCTGTTACGGAACCAAAGAGAATTGTTTTCCCTTCCATGTTTTTCGTATTAACCTTTCCGCCGGTTTTGATGTCCATAAAGCTTCCCCAGGCTTCATTTGCATGACCGGTAAAACGCCGCATAAACTGTGCGTAACAGTAAATGCAGCCATGACAACACCCTATGTAAGGATTGATTACATAATCTGCATCCGGTAATTTTGATTTCGTAATTACTGATTTACATTCCTTTTCACAGACCTTCATTTTGTTTCCTCCTTGACAAAAATGGCCATGAGTAATAACGCCGCTAAAGCAAAAGCTCCGGCAACTAAAACCGAAATACTAAGGTCTTTGGTAATAAGATACAGAACTATGCTTAAAACTACTCCCAAAATGTGACCGATGTTTTCTGCAGAATCGTGGTTGGTCTTAACATAGGTTTTATTAAGTTTGTCAACCTTTTCAACGCAGAATTCTGTAGTTCCTAGAATTCCGGTAAAAAACCATATGACAAAACTGATTAAAGGTACTGTTCCAGAACTTGTTTGTATTCTGTAAAACATGAACATTAGAACGAAAATTACTGCAAGAATTGAATGTCCTAACAAGAAAGTTTTCTTATACCCAAGTTTGCCTAAAATACCTGTTTTTTCATAAATGTTCGATCCTGAAGCATAAGGAAGCCAAGTTAAAGCAAATGCCAGGGCTGCATAAACACCACTCACTGTTAATCTGTAAACTATCAGAAGAGCACAATAACAATAAACAAAGTAGTGTATCTCGTGAAGTATAAGAATTACATCGAGTTTATTGAAATGTGGAATAGTGATGCCTGTTTTCTTGTTATCATCCTCCTTGCATATAATGCAAATAACTACTATAGCAATAAGGCAGATGAAAAAAGATTCGATTCTGAATAAAAATCCTAGGGCAAAGCCAATAATTCTGAATGCTCTTTTCAGCACTTTGGAACCAGTATTATTGGTTTTGTTTTTAAGAACACTCCTTTCATTCTGCAAGGCCATGGTAAATAAAGTGAGTGCGGGGTATAAAAAAACTGGCTGGAAGAATCCAGCCAGTCCAAATGCCAACGAGCTACTTAATAATATCCAACACATTCGTTGTGAAAGTGTAATTGGGTTCGGAGCCATGTTTCCGATCTGGTAAAAAAGTCCACCAAGCAAGGCGCCTGTTATTCCGAAGAGCTTCATTCCCCAAACCACAATGCCGATTTCACAGAATCCAGAGATTAAACTTAAAAAATTAAACATAATCATATCTACACCTCCATTAAAATTACAGTGGGCATCCACCACAACGACCCTTCCAGTACAAGGCATTTTCGCTTTCCAAGATTTCAGAAAGTGGCTGTTCCAGAAGATTGCCTAAATAAAATTTGCTGTTGGCTATTGAGCCAGAATCATCAAGCCCCCAGAAACAAGCAGTGACATCCCCAGTAGGAAGAATACCGATAGACTTCTTAACACATCTGCACTGGTGGTCTTTTGGACTACCAGGAAGAAGATAATGAATATCAAGCTTGATATCTGTTCCTGCACACAAATCCTTGATTTTATTTACAAGTTTCAGGTTCTCCTTATCTGTCATAGACAAATGCGGGAAATTCTCTCCACGCCCTGCAGAATAATAACGAATTAAACTCCACTCATCGATATTGTTCTCTATCATAAAATCTCTTAAATCAATAAGAAGTTCTGTATGATCCATATGTTCTCTTGTAAGAACTGTCTGCAATCCCGTATAAACTCCAGCAGATTTTAGATTCTTAGCAGCAAAATCAGCCGTTCTATGATAAGCGTCCTCACGATATGCGTAATGAACTTCTGGAACTGCATCCATTGTCATCTCAACATCAGAAACACGAGTTGAAAGATACTCTGCAGTTTTCTGGTCGATCCCGAATCCAGACGTACTGATTCCAACAGAATCTTTTCCAAACTTCTTAGAAAGTTCATTGATTACTATAAGATGGTCGTCTTTGTCGAGCATGACCTCGCCACCTGATAGGTCCACTTTCACATTAGGAATGTCGATATTCCTAACGATCTTCAACTTCTCATTCAAAGAAAGTTCTTTTTTCTTTGAAGTACTGCAACTTCCTGCATCCATCACGCAAAAGCTGCACTTCCACGGACATCGATATGTGATGTTCCAAATGATTGAAAGTTTTTCCATAATTCTTGCTCCTTTCCCATGTGGGAAATATAAATTGATTTGTCCTTGGCTTTGTTTTCCAAGAACCCGTTAAGTTTTTATTGCCTTGGTAAGGACTGTTTTCGAGCGAAAGCAAAATAAAAAAGAAAGGTAATGGATTTCCATAGCAAACCTATGAATCTAATTATTATTTGTTTCCGAAATATTTGGTTTCGAGAAGAAATAAAAAAATTAGTGAAAAAACATAGGATGATTTCCATGGCTCTTTAGCTAATTATTATTTGCTTAGAAAAGGTTGTGTTTCGAGAAAAAACGAGGAAAAAATGGTGAATATTTTAAAATTTCTGTTTCAAGTGGCTATAGCTTTTCAAAAAGTTTCTTTATATCATCAGATTTTGCCAAATCTGCAGGTTTTTTGCCATCAGAGTTCTTTAGCATAGGATTTACCATAGGTAAATTCTTCAGAATATATTCCACGATTTCTGGATTATTATTCAGCACAGCAGCATGTAGG
>CACYBG010000377.1 GCA_902772605.1 uncultured Spirochaetaceae bacterium | reverse complement strand
TACCGTATTCGTATTTACTTGGTGCCATCTTAATCCTCCAATTTTACAGCCTTGTAGCCCTTGAAATGCAGGCTTTGAAGTTTTTTTCCGTCCTGTGAAGGAGCGACCAACGATACTTCTATACCACACATAAAGCGCCATAGAGTGACACCCATAATAAAAAAAAATCCGCCGGTAAAATGTCATTCACTCCACCGACGGATTTTCTAAAACATGCCTATTATTTCCAGGGACGATTTTTTCCGTTCCAGCCTTTTTCGTTCCAGTATTTTACATCGGCTTCGTTCCAGCCTTTTTTCTGAAGGAGGCGCATCAAAGAGAAAAATGCTTTTGTCTTTATGCCGGGTTTTACCTTGCCGTTGTTTTTCTGGATTTTCCGGGCGGTAACGTCCATTGCCTTTTCAATTTGCTTTTTCTTTTTATCGCTTATTCCGTTCCAACTGGTTGCCGCGACTGCAAATCCAAGCTTATATGATTTCGGGACGCCCCAGAAAAAGAGACTGTCAGCCATATCCTTTATCGTGGATTTCATTCCGGCTCCAGCAGCTGTTGCAACGCACAAAGCCTGTTTTCTGAACATCGATTCATCCGGACGGTGAACCATCCACATATATCCATAATGATCCAAAAATGCTTTCATCGAACCGGTGACATGGTAAACATAAACCGGACTTGCAAGTATTATCAAATCGGCTTCCAACATTGCAACAGTCAAGGGCAGAAGCTTTTCATAATGAGGACATTTTTTTTCATCCCGCAAAAAACATGTCGTACAGCCGACACAGAACGAATCGAAATCGCGCGGTAAAAAAAACTCCTTGATTTCTCCGCCGACCTTATCGGCAACCTGCCTTGCAATATGATATGTAGAACCCTTATGATTCTGTCCGCTAATCAATACAATCTTCATGCGGCCATTGTACAATTAAATTCTCAGTTGTGCAATCTTCGTTTTCCAGCCGTGCCATTTTTAAGGGGAAATGGTTGGTGCTCATGCAAACCAATGATTTTTATGGAAATGTGTTGGTCATTCATGGAAATCATTTTCCTCCAAACAAAAGTTTTCAAATGTTATTTTCATGCTGAAGCCCTGCCAAAACCGCAAACATCCGTAGAAAAAATTCAAGGTCCGATATATACTGTTTTATTATGGAAGAAAAATTACAGAAAGCAGTTTTTGCCGTGCTGATTGTTCCGGCACTGATATTTTTTTCTGGATGCAGCAAAAAATTTGCAGGCAATGCATCCAAGTCCCTAGAATCAATGTATGAGAGCAGTTTTTATACAGATTCCGCATCTCTGACCGCTACAAAAACTACATCGTCTGAAAACCTTGTGGATGCCGACAGCATTGGTCGTAAGCTCATACGCACCGGACATATCAGCGTAGAGGTGGAAAGCCTTGCCGACACTCGCGACGGCGTTTACTCATGGGTCTCGGCTCTTGGCGGATTTGTATTTTCATCTTCAGAATCTGCGACAAGACTTTCGATTACGGTCCGTGTTCCCGCCAAAAATTTTGACAAGGCAATGGAAAATGCAAAAGGCATGGGACAAATCAAAAGCAAGGACGTTTCATCCGAGGATGTGACGGAACAGTTCTATGATTTGGAGACCAGACTCAACACGAAAAAAATCCTGCTTGAACGCTACCAGAGCTATCTTGCAAAATCTGCATCGGTGGAAGACCTTCTTTCAATCGAAGCAAAAATCAACGATGTTACGAGCGACATAGAGTCCATGCAGGGACAGATGAACAGGCTTTCCTCCAGCATTGAATTTTCAACCATAACGGTGGACGCAAGACTTCCTCCGAATACCACCGAAACAGGATTTGTCCTTCCCGACACAGGCGCACAGTTCAAGGAGATGTTCGGAAATGCCGCAGGATTTTTCAACGGACTTCTGTTCGTTGTTCTCTACCTGCTGATTTTCGGCATCCCGGTACTCATGCTTCTTGCACTGTTCTGGTGGCTCGGATTCGGCAAAGTCGGACTGATTAGAAAGCTGTTCAAAAAACTGACTCCCGAGAAGGAAAAAAAGGAAAAATAAAAATTCCTTCAATTTTCCGTTAGGATGAGTTAATTTTATTCATGTATTCCGATAGATGGCTTTCCGAAATATGGGTCCCCGCACTTAAAAAGATTGTGGAAGGCAAGTGCCGGAAATGATGGATGGAAAGTTTTATCTTGGTTGAGGAAACGCTGCAATGGGAGGCGGGGTTCGTGACAAACAGACATTTGTGCGGTGGGGAGCGCAAGCAACTCCAATACCACATACCGCACACCCGTGGCTGATTGGCACGGTTCCCGCCGGAAATGGAAGCGATTCCTCATTAAGGTTTACGCTTACTAAATTCAATTAAGATTTGCACTTGCCTTTCACAGTTACTGCTCAACCCCTTCAAGCATTTCGGTCAGAAGCGGTATCAGCTGCTTTTTTCGGGAGACTATGTTTTTCATGTAGTAGATGTG
>CACYBG010000376.1 GCA_902772605.1 uncultured Spirochaetaceae bacterium | reverse complement strand
TGTGCTTACTCCGGGTTTTACGCGCGGAATAATCTCGTTGAACAGATCCGCAAGCTCGTGGCAGCTTTTACGGATTTTGGCAATCTGCTCGTCATTTTTAAGCCTAATCATATATGTACCCCTTTATAGGGCGACTCCAAATCCTGGAGGTTCCTATACAGAATCAATTAAAGCTGAACCGCCGTGGCCCTGCATGTTTGGGCTGTGTTCAGGTCACCGATACGGCTATAGGCATCGGCCATTTTCATCAGCACAGCAGAATCGCACTTTTTTCCCAGATTCAGATCCAGTGCCCGTTCCCATGCGTCTATTGCCATTTCGTCGTTGAGTGAGCCTTCAAGGTTGTTCAGGAGAATGTGCCTCGTAAAATCTTCGACCTCTTCAAAAAAGAATTTGAAGTAATGGAATTTCCACTCCATCTTGATTATCTGGTCGAGGAGGATGACTGCATCGTAGTATTCGCGTCTGAGAACCAGTTCTTCGGCCAGTATGTATCCGTAATCCATGAATTCCTCGTGTCCGAACCATCTTGACAGCCTGAAATTGCGTCGGCTCATGTTCATGCGCTTGAATTCCTGGACTGCAGAATCCTCCATGCCGTGGGTCAGGTCGTACATTATGAGTTTTGCGCGGCTTTCATCGTCATCCCTTGAAAGAAGCCATATCCTGTAGTCGAATGTCTGTTTGCCTTTTGTCGTTCCGCTTGATGCAGATCCGCCCCTGAATGCAAAGGACTGGTCGAAAAGTGCCCGGGATTTCAAATCGGAAAGCGTCTGATATGCTTCAAGGAGTTCCCTGAATTCGTCGGAATCCCTGTGTGTGATGTCCGGATGAAGAATCTTGGCCTTTTTCCTGTATGCGCATCTGATTTCCGCAGCCGAGGCCGTGTGCGATACGCCTAAAACCTTGTAATAGTCCTGCATATAGCCAGAAAGTATACAGATTTTTGAATGAATATTCAAATGGGTGAAGATGGGGGATGTCGTTGGCTCAGGATAATCTGCATTCGGATTGGTCGGCGATTCTATTGGTGATTGACACCCCGCGTTCATTTGTGCTATAGTGCTCTGGTATGCGAAAGGGTATCACTGTTCCTGCTCCTGCGAAGATAAATCTAGGGCTCAGGGTTTTTCCAAGGCGGGATGACGGCTACCACGACATCGAAAGCATATTTACGACCGTTTCACTCTGCGATTTTGTAACCGTAGAACTTTACGACGGGCTTGATAAGCTGAACTCTTGCGATGTTGAGTGCGTTGGCGAAAGGAAGATTGAACTTCCGGCAGAAAATACCATTACCAAGGCATACAAAGCTTTCTGCGTGCTGACTGGCAACGATAGGGGCGTTCGTGTCAAGGTTGACAAGAGAATCCCGGCCGGCGGTGGATTGGGGGGCGGATCCAGCGATTCTTCTTCTTTTTTAAAATCCATCGACACATTGCTATCCACGCATTTGAGCAGACAGGCATTGGACTGCATTTCCGGGCAGGTCGGGAGCGACGTATATTTCTTTACGTCTGCACAGTATTCTGCAGAAGTTGGTGAGTTTCTTCTGGAAAGGCGGTTTGCCGCATCGGTTAAGGGCAGGGGCGAACGGATCGAACCAATAGAGGCCAGAAATGATTTTTCGGTTCTTTTGGTTTTTCCGGGAGTGTCGGTTTCTACGCCGATGGCATATGGGTTGGTCGATTCAGCCGGTATGCGGAATTATAAAAATGACGTTCATCTTGTTCAGACCTATTGCAGGCCGGTTCGGGAGTGGACGTTTGAGAACGATTTTACGGTTCCAGTGGCTGAAAAATTTCCGAAGGTCGGACTGGCCTTGGAAAGCCTAAAAGCTGCAGGTGCCGATTTCGTCGACATGTCAGGTTCCGGTTCAACGGTATTCGGCATATTCGATGATAGGGAAAGGGCGCTTGAAGCCAAGAAGAAATTGGATTCTGACTGGCGGACGGAACTTGTGTAAATCGACTCGATAAAATTGGAGGGCGTTATGAATATTACGGAGCTGAAGATACGTAAGGTTGAAGGCGATGAAAAGCTCAAGGCTTATGTGACGGTTACTTTCGATGACTGTTTTGTTGTACACAACATCAAAATCATCGAGGGAAAATCTGGACTCTTCGTGGCTATGCCTAGCAGGCGTAACAGCGAGGGTGTTTATGTGGATGTAGCCCATCCCATAAATCCGGAATTCCGCAGCGAGTTGCAGACAAGAATCATTTCAGACTACAACTCCGGCAAGTTCGAAAAAGGCAATAACGGTTCCGAGGAGTAGAATCCAAGGGACTTGCGGAGGTTTCTCACTGGCCTTTCAGTGTCTGGACCTTCGATATTTTGGGGCGTCGTCAAGTGGTAAGACAACGGCTTTTGGTGCCGTCATTCCGCTGGTTCGAATCCAGCCGTCCCAGTTTCATTTTTTATTATAGATGGATGGGAAGCTTTTCATTGTATCTGTCGGTAACTGTGCCGGCCGAAACTTCCTTAGGTTTTCTTTCCGTCATATCAAAGGAGCTTTTAGATGGAACAGTGCGTAATTAATGCAAAGACAAGAAGCGTTACCGGTAAAACCGCTGCAAAGAGGATTCGTGCAACCGGCAATATTCCAGCCGTAGCATATAACGAAAAGGGCGAATCAGTAATGCTTGAAATCAATGCAGCTGAATTCTCAAAAGTATGGCGCTCAATCACAAAGACTACGCTCGTAAACCTCAAGATCGACGGTCAGGACAACATGGCCTATATTGCCGATACCGAATACGACATCAAGACAGACAAGAACCTTCATGCCGATTTCCACATCGTCAGCGGAAACAAACCTGTTACTGCCGTCATCAAGATTCGTCTGGAAGGAAACCCAGCCGGCGTTCTCAAGGGTGGATTCATGGTAAAGCATGTTCCTGACGTAAAGGTTAAGGCTCTTCCGGCCGACATGCCAGCATCAATTTCTGCAAACGTTTCTGCACTTGAAATCGGTGGAAAGCTTGCAATCAAGGATCTGAATCTCGGAGACAAGGTAACAGTCCTTACAAATCCTGATTCACTCATCGTAACCATTGCACCACCAAAGCGCTGATAGGTGCAGACTGATAAAGTCGGGGCGGGGTAAAATCCTTCTGCCCTGCGTGAATGTACGGTCCTGTTTTTCGGGGCCGTATTTTTTTTGCTTAAGGCATTGCAGTGTTGGCAATGGCATAAGCGGTTTTCCGATCAACCTTTTGTAAAAATCCCCGGAATGTGATATAATCAGTTTATTATGGAAGAAAATGGTGGAATCAGGACGGAACTTGAACGGGCCGTTGAAAATCAGCTGAAAATCCTTGGCGTGGACCTTTCGTCTGGCGTCAAGATTGCGGCTGCAGTCAGTGGCGGTGCCGATTCCATTGCCCTTTTGACCATTCTTCACAGAATCCTTCCTGAAAATGCCGTCCTGAAGGCAGTTACGGTCAACCACAACATACGTCCAAGTGAAGAAACCGAAGGGGATGCCGAATTCGTTCAGGCTTACTCCAGGTCTTTGGGCGTAGAATGCGTAAGGATTGACATTCCGCGCGGCAGGGTAGAGGAATTTTCAACCGCTTTCGACTGTGGGACTGAAGATGCAGCCCGGCGACTCAGGTACGAAGCGTTCGAACGTTTCAAGGCTGACTGCGGGGTCGATTTCATCTGTCTTGCGCACAACAGGAACGACCAGCTTGAAACCGTATTGATGAGGTTCATTTCAGGGGGCGATTCTTCGGCTCTGTCGGGCATTCCTTCGCGACGGGGATTTTATCTGAGGCCCCTGATTGACGTTACCCGGGCCGAAATCGAAACTTACCTTTCATCCCTCAACGTGAGCTACAGGACCGATGCCACGAATTTCGACACTTCAATGCTGAGAAACAGAATCCGTCATAAGCTCATGCCTGTTCTGGATGCCGATTTTCCGGGGTGGAGGAATGCAGTCCGTACCCTTTCGTCCAAAATGCGGGAAGATTCCATGCTGATTGAATCCGATGCCCAAAAAGCCATGAAGGAAATCGATTTTACGGTCGATTCAGACGGATGTTCGTTCAGCGTCCAGGCATTTTCTTCGCTTCAG
>CACYBG010000375.1 GCA_902772605.1 uncultured Spirochaetaceae bacterium | reverse complement strand
AGCCATGTGCGGATAAGCATAGCCACGTCTTCCGGATGGTTCTTTGCCATTGCGATGGCATTTTCCTGAAGTTCCGCACGTTTTCTTTCTTCGACGGACAGCGTAACTTCCATGCCCTGTTCCTTTGCTTCCCAAAGGGCTGCTTCCCTCTGCTGCTGCTGCCTTCTGAGCTCCTCTTCCTCGCGGAGTCTTCTGCGGCGCTCCAATTCCTTTGAAATAAGGCGGAATGCAATGAACAGAATGAGTATTACGGCTATGGCTATGAGAGAAATGAAGATTGTTGTCTTCGTCCTCTGTGAATTCCTGAATTTTTCGTCTTCCTTCCTGAACTGCTCCGAGTGATCGAACGGAATGTTCGTAACAACTACGGAGTCTCCACGGGATGCATTGTATCCTACGGCACTCTGAACAAGCTTCGTTACTTCGGCAAGCTGGTCGTCCGGAATCTTTGTGTAGGTCCTTTCCATACCGCCGTCATCCTTGGTGATGACCTTGCCGTTGGAATCGTAGAGCGGATATTCCCACGTACCGTCAATGTTGACGGAAAGCGTAAGCCTGTCAATCTTAGGCTCTTCCTTTCCCTGCGTATCCTTGCGGTTCATGACGTAATTCCTCTTGACTCCCGATTCGGTAGTCTTACCGATTACATTCGACATGTCGCTGTATACGGGAGGATTCTGTCCCTCTACGCCCGCCGGTCCCTCCGGATTGTATCCTGTACCGTTAAACTCCTTGTCAACCAGTTCCTCAGAAAGGACAAGGCTTTCCTTGACTATGCCATCGTCATAAAGGGTGTCCGGATTGTCTTCCTTTACCTTGACGCCGCTGTATTCGGTAGCTGAATATGTGCGCTCAGACATATCCATGTCAATCTTCATGTTTACGATGCTGACGCGAGAGGGTCCGAAAGTTCCCTGAAGTGCCTTGACGACCTCGGTCTGATAGTAGGCTTCCTGCTTCCTTATCCATTTCTGCTGGCTTTCAACGAGCTTCTGATGGTCCGCATCTTCCAGTCCGGTAAGGTCGCTGACGTCTTCATTCGTATCTCCGTTCATGACGGTTATGTTCTCTTCATCAAGACCTTCGATGCTCATCTTGATGAGGTGAATGATTCCCTTTACGCTCTTCTTGTTCTCAAGCACATCGCTTCCGGCCCTTGGGAAAATCGTTACGGATGCGGTGGTTGGATTCTGAGAATTCTTGAATGTTGCAGTTTCCGGAATGCTGAGCATGACGTTTGCAGAGCGGATTCCCTCAAGCTGCTCAAGATGCTGGGCAAGAGCCGTTTCCTGTGCACGCTGCCAGTTTACCTTGTCGTCAAATGAAGTGCGAGACCATTTCTGAGTGTCGAACAGTGCATAAGGATCGTTTCTTGTAGGTTCATAACCTTCGGCGACGAGACGGCTGCGGTATTTCTTTGCGACATCCTCGTTTTCAACCGTGATGTAGCCTTCTCCGTCAATGTCCGCCTTGACACCATCCTTTTCAAGCCTGCTGATTATGGCCCTCTGGTTCTTATCTTCAACCGGTGCGTTGAAAAGACGGACAGAGGTCTTCTTTGAAGATACTGAAACCAAAAGCACGATTCCGACAATGATGAGCACTATAATGCCGATCAGAATCAGCTTCTGTACAGGCTTCCACTTTGACCATTTATCCTTTATGGTCCCAAAAGTTTTTTTAAACCATTCGTTCATTTTCCCCTCCCGTGAACGAACAAAATCTAATCCTACAGCATATTCCCACAAAAACCACAGGACTAAGTGACAGGATTATATCACATAACCATTGCATTGGAAAGTGATAAAGAGTTCACTTTTCACTAAAACTTTTTATTTTATCATGGACCGCATGGAAATCGGCCTAACCCCAAATCCGCACGGCATGACGCTGAAAAAGCCGACCGACCGTCACATCCGGCCATCGGCATTTAGTTTCTATCTATTCTGTGACAGTTCGTTCCATCCAGAAACTACCCTGTCGATTACCGTCTGAGCAAGAGTAAGCGACATCTGGGCCTTTGACATTGCGATTGTCACGTCATGGATGTCTACGCTGTCAGGATCCGTTATCACCTTTTCCTGGAGTGCAGAAACGTTCAGCTGCTGATCGTTCATGCTTGAAACGGCCTCCATGAGATATGATTCGAACGTTCCCCTGGTCTTTTCCGCTTCAGGACCGTCGTTAGAGACGTTTCCAAAGGAATCCATGTGGAGAGACTTCGATGTATCCAGAATCGCCTTGGTTCCGACATGAGCCGGATTAGACCTGTTAAGCTCCAAAGTACCGATTGATATGTCCATTTTTCATTCCCCCGTCTTAATGATTTTTAAATGACCCGTAAGTGCACGGAACTATCTTCCGATTTCCAAGGCGGCAGAGAACATTTCCTTGCTTCCCTGGATGACGCTGCTGTTAGCCTCGTAAGCCCTGTTTGCAGAAATCATGTCAACCATTTCATTGACTATGTTCACGTTAGGATACTCTACGTAGCCCTTGTTAGGTCCTGACTGGATTGCGTCCGGATGTGTCGGATCGTAAACCATGCGTCCCTGAGTCGTATCCTTGGTAATGGTCCTTACGCGGACACCCTTTCCCGGTCCGTTGTCCTGGTCGGCACTGACGAATGGGCTTCTCCACACCGGATGTTCTGAGGCGATCGGTTCAAACACGACAGTCTGCTTGCGGTATACCCCACCCTCCTGAGTGCGTGTTGTGGTTGCATTTGCAATGTTGTTGCTGATTACGTCGGTGCGGATGCGCTCTGCGCTCATTCCCGTCGCTGCAATATTCATACTGGTAAAAAGTCCCATGTTAACCCCCATATAAGGTTCGGAATCAGTCCGACCGCATTTTTTTAATTTTCAGGCAATGGACGCTTCGTGTTCGGCCCGTTCATTCAAGCCGGGAAACGTCCGTCACCACGCCAAGGAATAATCGACATACCGCGCTGCAAGCAACGAGATATATCGTTCTTAAAAGGTACGAAACCTTCCGGACGAATCAGCCTGCGCCTTAAATCTTCTTCATGGCGATGTCGACCTGATTGAATTCGAAATTCTCCAGTCTGGTCAACAGCTGATACTGCATCTGAATCTGTGCGATGTTCATCGCCTCCTGCTCGGCATCCACGTTGTTTCCGTTTGCCTTGGAAGTAGACACCCAATCGGTCACCCTTCTCGGTTCAACATCACGCCAGTCGCGCGGCACTTCGCTTTCAACATGACGGGCATCTGCCGTTGCCATCTTGAACGAATTGTGCTCGTTGTCCCTTGATTCGAAGGCACGTGCAAGCTCACTTTCGAAGTTTACGACCTGCCTCTTGTAGTTCGGAACCTCACTGTTAGCGATATTATTGGCTGTGACCTGATAGCGCAGGCTCTGTACATCAAGAGCACGCTGAAGCAAATCAATTGAATTTACAAAATTATTCATTCCCATACATTCACCATCGGCATTCAAAAAAAAATGTTAAGTCTTTTTAAAATTTAGGAGGGGTTTTCGGGTAAAATCCTGCACCGGAACGCACTGACAATGCAGAAATCCACATGCAGGACGCCAAAATCATATTTCGTTCAAAGTTCCGTTGAAAAACCGACGGCTTCCGCTTCCGTCAACATCATCGGAACCTGAATCGTAGGATTCGCCTTCATCAGATTCGTTTCCGCCGTCAATTCCGGAGCCTCCTTCAAGCAGGTCGTCGAAGAACCTGAACATCTCCCTGACGTCGTTGCTGTCGTAAAGGCCATCGGGAATGACGTTATCCTCTTCAAAGGGAATCTCCTTCCCGGTTTCATCGTCGTAGACCTTTATGTTCTCGACGGATATGCCCGCTTCACTGGATATGAGAGAATGGATTTTCTTTAACGATTCGGCCGTATACATGGCATAGTTTCCCGGCCAGGGTGTAAGCAATGCAACGGCACTGTAACCGCCATCTGCATTTTCATAGAAATGGAGCTTTGCATCCTTCACTCCCCTTACGTTCTTCAGGTCCTTTTCTATCCTGTTGACCGTAAAGAAGGACGTGAATCCGGTCAGGTCCTGTCCTTTTCCGCCGAAATGCGACCTTATGTTAAGGACGAGCAGAACCGCCGCCACAAGCATTATGAAAACATCAAAAACGTCGACAATGCGACATCCGCGAATGGAGCCGCCCGTTGTTTTTCCAGCCATATCATCCCCACGATTCCCAACTGAAATGACAGTCGGCGGCAACGACAAAAAAGCCGAAACCGCCTTAAAACAATACCGCTTTCAATGCGGAGTTTACTAGAATTTAAATCCCTTCGGGAGCTTCATTCCCGGTGGAAGCTGACTCATGTCGAATCCGCCCATTCCTCCGGCGCCACCCATCATCTGCTGAACCATCCTGGCCTGTGCACCGCGGTTCCTGGTCAGCTTTTTCATCGTAAGCTTGGTCTTTTCGAACTGCTTTATGAGCTTGTTCACTTCCTGGACGGAGGTTCCGCTACCCTTTGCAATCCTCTTGCGCCTTGAAGGTCCGATTATAAGGTGATTCATGCGCTCCTTCATGGTCATGCTCTGGATTATGGCCTCCTGATGCTTGAGTCCGGCCTTATCGATCTGGCTTTCGTCCACCTGCCCCGCAAGACCAGGCATCATGTCGAGTATCTGCTTCATGGAACCCATCTTCTTGACGGACTGAAGCTGTTCGAGCATGTCCTGGAGCGTGAACTCGTTGCGCATCATCTTTTTCTGCATCTTGAGCGCTTCTTCCTGATCGACCGTCTCCTGGGCCTTTTCGACCAATGAAACTACATCGCCCATTCCCAGGATTCTGCTTGCTATTCTGTCAGGATGGAACTGTTCGAAATCTTCGGTCTTTTCACCTGTACCGATGTACAGTATAGGCTTACCTGTTATGGTCTTGAGTGAAAGTGCGGCACCGCCACGTGCATCGGAATCGAATTTCGTGAGGATTACGCCTGAAAGTCCAAGCTGCTCGTCAAAGCTCTTTGCAATGTCGACTGCATTCTGACCGGTCATTGAATCGGCTACGAGTATCGTTTCCTGAGGATCGACAGCCTTTTTGACGCGTACAAGCTCATCCATCATGTCGGAATCAATCTGGAGGCGGCCTGCAGTATCGACAATCACCGTATCGAGTCCGTTCTTACGGGCATAGCTCATTGCGTTCTTTGCGACGGAAACGGCATCCTTGCT
>CACYBG010000374.1 GCA_902772605.1 uncultured Spirochaetaceae bacterium | reverse complement strand
GGACTTGCGGGTGCAGACCTTGCAAACATCGTCAATGAAGCTGCACTTCTTGCAGTCAGGAATGGACGCAAGCAGGTTCTGTCGGAAGATTTCGACGAGGCCATTGAAAAGACCCAGATCGGACTTCAGAAAAAGAGCCGTGTCGTCAAGGAAAAGGAAAGGCATATCGTGGCCTATCACGAGACAGGACATGCTCTTGTCGCAGCCTTTACGCCCGGAAGCGATCCAGTCCACAAGATTACGATCATTCCGAGGGGAATCGGTGCGCTCGGTTATACCATGCACAGGAGCGAGGATGAATCGTTCCTCAAGAGTCGGAACGAACTGATCGGTGAAGTGGACGTGCTTCTTGGAGGTCGTGCAGCTGAACAGGTCGTATTCGGTGAAATCAGTACGGGTGCTTCAAACGACATCTCCCGTGCGACGGCAATTTTCAAGAGCATGATTACCGATTACGGTATGAGCGACAAATTCCGTAACGTGACCCTTGGAAAATCCGGCCGAGGATATGGATTCGGTGCTCAGGAACCGGAGCTTGTTCGCGAGTTCTCCGAAGATACGCAGAAATACATCGACGATGAAATTGCAAGGCTCATGGAGGAAAGGTACAGTCACGTATTGGAACTTCTTGGAAAGCACAGGGATCTTTTGGACTACATCGCCAAGCGGCTTTTGGAAAAGGAAACCGTTGAAGGCAAGGAGTTCGAGGAAATCATCAAGGCTGAAAGCCACTGCAATGAACTTGCCGCCGAAGCAGGTAAAAAGGCTGATGAAGAGCATTACATAAATGCCAGCGCAGTTTCATCAAAGGATGAAAATCAGCAGGTCTGAAAACTGTTTTGACTTGTAAAAACGGGCCGTCCGGGCTTATGTCCGGTCGGTCTTTTTTTTTGTTCCCGGGGATTTTTCATCGGTCGATTTCGTTCAGGTATTCCCTTGTTGCATTCAGTAGGCTGGTGTAAATCAGGCGGGACATGTAAAGCGGTGCAAGGGGGCCATCTTTCGGAAGGTCGGATGAAAGCCTGTCCAACTGACGTTTTGTCGGAAACACCAGGGCTGCCGCATCCTTTGCCTTGGAGTTCAGTATCTGTGAATCTATGTCCTGAAGCTTTGCGTAGATTTCAGTCGCCCACATCGGATTTTCAAGACCGGTTTTGCAGAGACTGAGCCCCTTTTTTGCGGTTTCCTCAAGTTCTTCAAGGTTATGCCTGAACGAATCCAGGACCTGTGCATACGACAGACCGGAACTTTTGAGTCCGGAAGCATTTTCTTCGGCCATCCTGAAAAAATCTTCCTTAATGTCGGAAAGGTCTTCTCCGTCCAGAATCGATTCAAGTTCGGCTTTTTCGATGCCTTTTATTGCAAGACTTTCCGATGTGAGCGTGTACGTGTGCTGTCCGTCCATCAGTGCAGTTGCGGCGGATTTTTCGAACCACCATGAAAACATCGACATCCTGGAATCCGTAAGAATCGGCTTTCCGTCGTAATCTTCCGCGACCGTCGGATTTGCACCCAGAAGCGCATTGATTCCGTCCGTTTCTCCCGTCCTGACCCTTGATGAGGTCCTGTGGCTCCTTTCCTCAAACTGTGAACCGCGTATGTGAGTCTGTCTGCCGGGAAAACCAAGGTCCATTCCTGCAAGGTACATCCTTTTTGTGCCGCATTTCCTTGCAAAGTCCCATGCCGTCGTGGTTACGCTTCCACCCGCTCCAAGTTCACCCTTGTTTCCCAATTGCCTTTCGAAATACTGTCCGATTGGAAAAAGGGACGAACAGACCGCTATTTCCCTGCACTTGAACCTGAACACAGATGGCCATGCGGCACTTTCGGTAATCAGTACGGATGAAGGGGATTCAAGGAATTCAAGGTGAAGGGCGCACGCATACTGGGGATCGACAAGGACTATGAAATCAGGTTCGACTCCGGCTTCAAGGCATGCCTTAAGTGCAGTATCCACGCAGACAATCATTGCACGTTTTTTCAGTTCGGAAAGGTGGGGGAGGATTTTTGCAAGGCTTGGACCTGCCGCCAGTATTATGAACGGAAGCTCTTTTTTCAGTTTTCCCTCCGTTGCCAGTCCGAAATATTTCAGTACGCCGTCCTTTTCGTCAAGGAAGTGGAGGTTTCTGCATGAGTTTCTGAGCCATAGGTGCGAAAATTTTTCCAGGGTGTTAGTGTTGATTTCGTCTTTCTGTCGGCTTCTGGCGCACAATGATTTCACCTGGTCGAAATAAGTCCTGTCGTGGGCCGTCTGCGATGGAGTGGAAAAAAATCTGAGTCTGGATGTTCCGAATCCCGTTGCAAGGCTTGCCGCCGTCGATGGGTCCGCTCCGATTGCAAAAATCACGTCACGGTGCCTGAAAACGCATTCCCAGTCCAGTGTGGAAAATGCCGCAAAAAGATATGACGGATTGATTTCAACCACGACCAGCGGAACCGATGGAAATCTGCCTGCAAATTCAATGGGTGCGTATCCGAGTCCGAAACCGAGGAAAACTGCCGCTTCCATGTCGTTCGGATTTTCCTTTTGAAAAAGCTGTGAGGCTTCCCGACTTGGATTGTATTTCGAGTGCAGCGGAACGGAATTTTCCATGGCTGTTGGTTCACCGTTTTTCGCTTCGGAAATCAAAAGCGGATTTTTGCATGCTCCCGACTCAAATCCGTCGATATCATCCTTGAGCAGGTCTGCAAGCTGAGGAAACCTGATTCTGAAGGCTTCGATGTTTTTATTCCAGATTGAGTTCAATTGTCATGTTCTCCATGATTGGCGAGCCGGGTGCGGGTTTCTGTGACTTGACCCATCCTTCTCCGTTTATTACGAAATTCAGCTCTGGATGTGAAGATATGACCGGAATCAGATCCCTCTTCGGCCTTCCGATGAAATCAGGGACTGCTCCGTTTAGCGTTATCGGTACGTTGGACTGTATTGAAATCCTTCCTGAATGACCGACGACAGGTGCTCCCTCACGGCTCATTCCAAGGTGGTCTATGATTTCATCCGCCGCTTCACGGATTACCGGAGCGACTATGCGTCCTGCGTATGTTTCGCCCTTTGCCTTCTGAATTACTATATAGAGGACAATCTGCGGCTTTTCAACCGGGAATACCGCCAGACAGTTGGAAAGGAAGTCCGTTTCGCTGTATCCACCGTGGATTGGGTCTGCCATCTGTGCCGTACCGGTCTTTACGCCTATCGAGATGTCTCCAAGTGCCGCCCTGACACCCGTACCCTTTTCTGCCGTGGTTTCCATGCAGCTCAGTATGTACTGTGCGGTCGTCTGCTTGAGGACCCTTGAACCGTATTCCGGCGTGTGCTCGTATTCGATTTTTCCGTCCTTGTCCTTTATGCGCTTGATGAAGGTCATCTTGACCGGGATTCCGTCGTTTGCAATGATTCCCGCGGCCTGTACCATCTGAAGTGCCGTTACCGTAAGTTCCTGTCCGATTGACATGGTGGCCTTGGTTCGTGCAGACCAGCTTTTGTCTTTCGTCGTCTTGACGTATCCAATGCGTTCGGCGGGAAGTTCAACCTTGGTCTTTTTTCCGAATCCGAATTTATCGATGTAGGTCAGGAAAAGGTCGGTGGGCAGAAGGTCGCTCATCTGTGCGAATGCATCGTTGCATGAAAGTTCCAGCGCTCCCCGGACTGAAATGTATCCGTGCCTGTCCAGACAGTTGATTCTTATCGTTTCGTTGAGGTTCGTCGTCCTGGTGTAAAGTCCGTCGCAAAGGAAAAGCGTGTTTTCGTTGATTGCGCCCGAATCAAGGTATGCCGCGGCCGTGAAGATTTTGAATACGCTGCCCGGTTCGTATGCGGAGTTTGCAGGTCGGTCTATCATCTGCTCGGGTTTTGCCTGGGAATAGCTGTTAAGGTTGGCTTCGGGAAGGCTCAGGTAGCTGAGTATTTCGCCGGATTTTACGTCCATTGCAATCAGCATGAAATTTTCCGCCTGTGTCTGTTCCATCGAGGCCTTTGCAATTTCTTCCATTTTAAGCTGAAGGTCTGAGTCTATGGTCAGATAGACGTTCTTTCCGTAAATCGAAGGACTTTCGTCTTCAGCGTGGATTTCCGGAACGAGTATGTCCTGCAGCTGATATTCCATGCCGCTCAATCCCTTTCCGTCTATGCCCATGTATCCGATGAGCTGGCTTGCAAGGTCGTTGAGCGGATAGACCCTTCCCGGAATCCTGTCGAAGCGGCAGAACTTGTTGAATCCGTTCTCGTCTATCAATGCGGAAAGCCTGTCGTGTTCCTGTTCGGACAGCTTTTTCTTGATTGAAACGTAATTAGGGTTCTGGCTTGAGTTTATCATGTTCTGCAGCACGATTGGGTTCATCCTGAGTTCCTGGGCGACCGTCTCTGCAAATCCCTCTACGTCCTCAATCATTGAAGGCGTTACTCCGAAATCGTAGAAATTCGTGGATACTGCAAGGGGTTTTCCGCTTCTGTCTACTATGGAACCCCTTTCTATGCGCGGACTGGCCTTTCGTGCGGGCGGAAGGGGAGTGAATGCCAGCACTGCGAACCTTATGAATATGATTGCCATCAGGAAGATGCTGATGCCAAGGATTGCTAACGTACGTTTTTCTTTCAGAAATCGGTTGGTTTGCATATTACCTTTCCCAATATGTTTTTGACGGATACAAAACCGTAAGTCCTGGAGTCGATGGAGACATCGTGGTTGTCGCCTATGGTCATTACCGTTCCTTCAGGCACCGAACCGAAATCCTTCATCCTGTGGAACTGTTCTTCCGTAAGTGGAAATGACCTTCCTTCGACCGTAAGATTATACCCGGAATCGCTCGAATATTCTAGTAAGTCCCCTTCCACGGCTACGCATCGCTTGATTACCTGAATGTCGTCAATCATGTAGATTACGACGTCGCCGATTTTGGGACTGGACCAGGATGTCATCAGCACGTCGGAAAAGGGCCTGTTCAATCCGTATGCCAGCCTGTTTACGAGTGCAATCTGTCCTGCATGGAAATTCGGTTCCATTGATTCGCCGTTTATTAAGATTATGTCCAGAATGAAGACTTTTATCAGCACGCCTATCGATATTCCCAGAAAAATAGTCAAAAAAAGTGCCGTTTTGCTCTTTAATTTCATTGGATTTTATTCTAATATAGCGTGTGCGGAATGTCGATATTAAAGCTATGGAAATAATCAATTATTCAGGTAAAAAATCATATAGGACGACTGTTGCAAGGAACACAGTGTTCAGGAGGGAGCCGAACCGTTCACGTTACGCCACCTCTGCTGTTGTAAGTTCCAGAAATTATGGGATGAAGAATTTCCTCATGACCTTGAGGGAAGCATCCTTCCTGTTTTTGAAGGGTCTCCTCCGCATCGTTGAATTCGGATGGATAATTCCCGCCCTGTATGCCTGCATTTATTTCCCGAAGAAAGCCGTAGATGATTATGCCTATAAAAACGGATTTGTAACTGAACTTGATGTTCCCGAGAATTCTGAATGGATTCTTAAAAATCTTGATGACAGCATGAAAAACCTGACGGAAGAGCAGTACGTCGTAAGCGACATATTCGATTTCCTCCTGAAGGATCCTGATGAACTCACCCTTCCTGAAGTAAAGCTCCTGAAAGTCAGCTACAGGAACGTTACCTACAACCAGAGCAGGAACATCGGCGGATTCAAGAAATTCCTTTCAAATTACGGACTTAAGAACATGTCTACGCTCATATCATGCAACGGACTCACAGACGTAAGCCTGATACCGAGCAGACTCAAGGTTCCTTCCATAGACGGAATCATATATAAGGTGACCAAGAACGATACCGTCAGTTCAATCGCAAGCAGATACCGAACGACGGCCAACTCCATCCTTGATGCAAACGACCTTCAGACTTCGGATTTGACGGTCGGACAGGAAATATTCGTTCCCGGCGGCTATCTTCCGAACAGCGTGATAGAGAAATTCCAGGGCGAACACATGGTCAATCCTCTTAAGGCAAGGTACGTCCTGACTTCAAAATTCGGCTACAGGGTCGATCCGATTTCCGGTAAGAAAAATTCCTACCACACTGGCATTGACATGGCATGTCCTACCGGCACAAAGATTTATGCTGCAATGAGCGGAACCGTTGAAGTCGCCGGATGGCATAATTCATACGGTAACTACGTAATCATCAAGCACAAGGATCACTATCAGACTTTGTACGGCCACATGAGCAAGATTCTTACGACCAAGGGTGCAAAAATCAACCAGGGTGATGTAGTCGGTCTTGTTGGAACGACAGGATATTCAACCGGACCTCACCTGCACTTTACGGTCTACAAAAACGGAAACCTTGTGGATCCACTTTCGCTTTTGAAATAAGAAGCCTGAAATCGCCGTAAGACCCGGTGAGTTTCCGCGACCAAAGGTTTTCTCTGCACCCACTCAAAAGGAGAAGACGCATGAATAGGTTTTTATCCGCCGCACTCAGAAGAAAATTTGCATTGGGGGCCGCCATCCTGATTTTGGGTAGCCCCGCACTTTTTTCAAAGACATCGTTCAGCGTTCACGACATAAATCCGTCGAATTCCCTGCTTTATTCCGCAAAAATCGATTTTCCAGGTACATCCGAAGCATCGTCGCTTTTTGAAATCACGCTCGGAAAAAATTCGTCCGAGGGCATTCCCTCACTTTTGACCTGCATTCCTGAAAAAATGGAGCTTCTGTCCGGCAATGTCGTTCAGCTCAGGAATTCGTTCGGTACCGCCCGCTACAACATGGATTCGGGTAAGCTCGTTTGGATTTTGAGGAACGAAGGTTTTCCGTCAGGATGGCACGATGCAGGAAGACAGAAGGAAAGTCCCGATGGCAGATGGATCTGTCAGGAAGATTCGGAAGGTTCTCTTGCCCTGGTTCAGACTGCAACCGGCGTTCAGATGAAAATCACCGGTTCATGCACTCCATCCGATTCGTCTCCCGTAAAATGGTCCCCGGATTCAAGGTTTTTCCTTTATGAAGATGACGGAACGGTTTATTTTGCCTCAACGGAAGCCGTAATAAAGAATCTTCTTCCGCCTGAGTCCATGCGCATGATAGGCGAGGGAGGATTGGAAAGCGTTCAGTGGCTCGGCAACTCGATATTCTATGCAAACGGCGACATACTCTACAGGATTGATGAAGGTGAGCTTTATACTCGGGGACTTTATTATGCGGTTCTGAGATTCGGAACTCCCGTAGCCAGACTTGCCCGCGACTTCGATTCAATCTACGACAGCTTCAGCATAAGTCCCGACGGAAAATACATGCTCCACATAAGCGGAAACAAGACGTGCATACTCTACGCCATCCCCGAGGATTTCGGTTTTGCATCGGTCAGGAAAATGGAAAGCCTGATAGGACTGAGCGGTTCGATTCTGGATCTGGACGTTTTCTGGGCGAACGACGACATGCCCGTACTCTGGATTGAAAACCTAAGCTACACGAACGGAAAGAAATCTGCTTCGGTATATGCGATGGACAGGGGACTCAGACTTGTTTCGACCTATGCCGACCCCGGAGACGTTCAGCTTTCACCGGACGGAAAAAAGATTGCCTTTGCAAACGGCAGGAATCTGGAAATCAGGATTCTGGACGGATGGAAACTGATTTCTTCCGCCAAGGATGAAAAGATACTCTCGTTCAGGTGGATGGATTCGGACTCTCTTATTGCAGGAGGGGTGAACACGCTCTTCAAGTGGAAGCTTCTGGACGGAACCTGGAAAAAGGAAGTCCTGTACCTGTCTTCAGTTTCGACTGCCGTATGGAATTCAGGGAAAATCCGTGCATGGACTGAAAACGATTCGACATGCTACGAATACGACGAAAAAAAGAATTCATGGACGGCTGCAGGAAAAATGAATCCGCCCGTGAACCTTACCGCCACCAACGGAAAATTCCGTGCCTATACCGGTGAATGTCCGAACTCCGCCTTTGGAAATGCAGTCTATGTCCGCTCGCTTTCGTCACCCGCATTTACATATCCGCTGATTCCTGAAACTGCCGAAGAAAAAAAGAGCAGTGGAAAGGTCAGCATAGTGTTCGAGGCGACTCGGGGAAACGAGGGACTTGCCCAGGTTCTTTCAGTCCTTGAAAAATACGGCATGAGGGGAACCTTCTTCATAAACGGTGAATTCATCCGAAGGTATCCGATGGAGACCTGTCAGATTGCTGCAAGCGGAAGTCGATGTGCTTCAGGATTCTTTACTTCTGCAAACCTCCTTTCCGATGCCTTTGAAATCGATGCTGATTTCGTGCGTCGTGGACTTGCCAGAAACGAAGATGAATTCCTTGCTGCGACCGGTAAGGAACTGGAACTGATTTGGCATGCACCGTTTTATGCGTCGAACGAAATGATGGTGAATGCCGGTGAGTCTGCCGGATACGTCTACGTGGATGCATGGACCGAAGCCAACGACAGGGTGTCCTTTGAAGAGGCTCATTCTGATGACGAAAAGCTTTATCTGAGTGCCGACGAAGTGATTGAGAAAACCGTTTCACGACTTCACGACGGCATGGTGATTTCCGTTGACATCGGAAATGTGGATGGAAGCCGGACCGACTACGTGTACGAAAAGCTTCCCGTGCTCATCAGGGCGATACTCGAAGCAGGATATGAAATTGTTCCTCTTCCTTCAAAATGATTTGTGAAAAGCTTTTGCCCTGAATTTTTTCGGGGCGATTTTTTTTTCGTGCAGAATTCGACGGACTGTAAAAATCGGTCATGGGCTGATTTTTTTTCCTGTTTTCTACTTGACTTGTTTTCCGTAAAAATGGATAATGATTACAACATCAATGGCGATGTGAAATCTGATTTTTTTCTTGGATTTCACATCGCCCTTTTTATTTTTAAATCAAGGAGTAAAGTTATGGCACCATCAAATGTCCCGGAGCTTTTCGGCTCTTATGTTTTTAACCAGCGCGTTATGAAAGACCGTCTGCCTAAGGAAACCTTCAAAGCCCTTAAGAAGACTTTGGATGAAGGCGTTCCATTGAATCTGGATGTTGCAAATCAGGTTGCACATGCGATGAAGGAATGGGCGATTGAAAAGGGTGCCACCCATTATGCACACTGGTTCCAGCCTTTGACCGGAATAACGGCTGAAAAGCACGACGGATTCATCAATCCTACGGATGACGGCGGTGTGCTCATGACTTTCAGCGGAAAGGAGCTTGTAAGGGGTGAACCTGATGCTTCTTCTTTCCCGTCCGGAGGAACCCGTGCAACTTTCGAAGCTCGCGGATATACAGTTTGGGATCCGTCAGTCTATCCTTTCGTTAAGGAGCACACGCTCTGCATTCCTACCGCATTCTGTTCATATACCGGTGAAGCACTTGATAAAAAGACTCCTCTCCTTCGCTCAATGGAAGCAATCAACAGGGAAGGTCTCAGAATTCTCCGTCTGTTCGGAAACCACACGGCAAAAAGACTTTCAACGACAGTCGGACCTGAGCAGGAATATTTCATCGTCGATGAAAAATACTACAGCCAGAGAAAAGACCTCCGCATGACCGGACGCACCCTTTTCGGAGCAAAACCTTCAAAGGGTCAGGAGATGGACGACCAGTATTTCGCCGCACTCAAGACCAGAATCGTAGAGTACATGGAAGACCTCAACGATACGCTCTGGAAATACGGAATCCTTTCAAAGACCGAGCATAATGAAGTCGCCCCTGCACAGCATGAAATGGCACCGATTTTCTCAACGACAAACATTGCCGCCGACCAGAACCAGCTGACCATGGAAGTCATGAAAAAAGTTGCACGCCGCCATGGACTTGTATGCCTCCTCCACGAAAAACCTTTTGCAGGAGTCAACGGAAGCGGAAAGCACAACAACTGGTCCATTGCAACCAACGAAGGCGAGAACCTTCTTGATCCGGGCGACACTCCGGCAAAAAATGCACAGTTCATCCTTTTCGTAACTGCAATCGTAAAGGCAGTCGATGAATATCAGGACCTCCTCCGCATTTCAGTCGCATCGGCAAGCAACGACCACAGGCTTGGAGCAAACGAAGCACCGCCAGCAATCATTTCAATCTTCATGGGAGAAGAATTGCAGGGCGTCCTTGAATCAATCAAAAACGGAACCCACTACGACGAAATCACGAAGAAAAAGATGACCCTTGGAGTCGATGTTCTTCCGCAGATTCCAAAGGATTCAACCGACCGCAACAGAACGAGTCCTTTCGCATTCACCGGTAACAGGTTTGAATTCCGCTCAGTCGGTTCATCACTTTCAATATCAGGACCGAATACGGTTCTCAATGCAATTGTCGGATATGCACTCAAGTCTTTCGCCGATGAACTTGAGGGTGCCGCAAACTTCGACGAAGCACTTCAGGTACTGGTAAAGAGGGAACTCAACGCACACTGGAGAATCATATTCAACGGAAACGGATATGATGCAAGCTGGGTTGAAGAGGC
>CACYBG010000373.1 GCA_902772605.1 uncultured Spirochaetaceae bacterium | reverse complement strand
CTGCAATACCTTATGAGAACATGAACAGCGAAAGCTGTGAACCGTGCCACAAGGTGGCGTATTGCTCTGCGGCGGGGTTGGTGATTAACACAAAAAATCTGTCATCGAATTATTTTGTGTTTCCTTAAAGTTTCTATAAAAAATTTTGCAAATTTTGAAATTCCCTTCTATAATTGAATGCATGAATAGAAGTGCATTTTTTTCCTCCATCTTTTTCATTGTTGGTCAGGTTGTTTTTGCTCAGAATTCATTTTTCGGAAACTATTCCTATCAGTCATGGAATGATTTTGGTTCATTGAACGGAACGACTGCAACGGATATCGCACAGACCAGCGACGGATATATAAATATTGGAACATACGAAGGTTTGGCACGCTTTGACGGCATTACGTTTACGACGCACAAGCGCAATTCTGGAAACGACCTTTCATTCGTTTCTGTCAGGGCGATACTTGAAGATTCACGCGGAAACCTTTGGATAGGTTCGAACGACGAGGGGCTTCAGAGAATTTCTCCCGACTCAAAGAAAACGTACACGATGCAGAACGGTCTACCCAACAATTCAATACGATGCCTTGCGGAAGACAGGAGCGGAAACATTTGGATAGGCACTGCAGCAGGTGTCGTATATCTGACTCCCGAGGGGCACATGATCACTCCCCAGTTTGAAGCGGGAACGATTTACAAGGGTACGATTGCAACGTCATTTTACTGCGACGACTCCGGAAGAATGTGGCTTCTTACAGCAAACGAAAGGGGAATCTTTACGTTTGACGACGGAATCTTCCGTACCAGGCCTGAACTTGAACGGTTCGGAATTTATTTTGCGACGTCCATCTGCCAGGATTCGACAGGCTCATTCTGGGTTGGACTTGGAGATTTGGGACTTGTCCGAGTGCAAAACGGAGTCGTTCAGAAAATCAAGAGCGGTACGATGCTCGACAGTTCTCCCGTCACCGCAAGCTATCTGGGTAGCAACGGAAACGTCTGGTTCGGAACCGCTAAGGGTCTTGCAGTATATTCAAACGGCAGTTTCTATGAATTCCATGACGAAGAACTCAACAATGCAAAAGTCAATAAAATCATAAACGACAGGGAAAACAACATCTGGATTGCAACCGACAGAAACGGAATCGGTAAGCTTACCAACGGCAAATTCAAGATGAACATTCTGGATGTTACCGTAAACAGCATTACGGAAGACAGGCTCGGAAAAATCTGGGCCGGTACAGATGAAGGAGTTTACTGTTACGAAAACGACAGGCGCGTTGAAAACATGCTTACCGAATACACGAAGGGACTTCGCATAAGGGATGTTGAGACGACAAGGAACGGAGACCTTCTCGTGAGCTGCTATACCAAGCCGGGACAGTTGCGTTACGACGGAAAGGAAATCAAAAGCTGGACGACCGATGAAGGTCTTGCAGGAAACAAGGTTCGCGTTGCAATAGAAACAAAGCCCGGTGAACTTTATGTCGGTACTACCACGGGCTTGAGCATAATCCATGAAGACGGTTCGATTAAGAATTTCAAGCAGATAAACGGTCTTGAAAACGAATACGTCATGGCCATCTATAAGGACACGAACAATATAATATGGGTCGGCACGGACGGCGGCGGAATCTATCTTATGAAGGATGAGGAAATCATCAGTCACATTACGTCCGAAGATGGACTTGCGGGAAACGTCATCTTTAAAATCACCCAGAACCTTGACGGTGCATTCTGGATTTGCAGCGGAAGCGGAATCACGCGATGTCCCGATTTCGACAGCAGGAATGGAAAACCGACCGTATATGAAAACCTCGGTTCGGACAACGGAATGGGCACCGACTCCATGTTCCAAATCATTGCAGATACTTCGAACACGCTTTGGATTACAAGCAACCACGGAATTTCATCAATTACGCTTGACGAGCTTCTGAACACCGTAAACGGCAAGACTGAAAAAGCGAACGTAAAATTCTACAGCAAGGATGACGGACTTGATTCATCCGGTCCAACATCGACTTCAAAAAGCATAATCGACCAGTTCGGAAGGATATGGTTTGCAATGGTTGACGGCATAGCAATATATGATCCGGGAAAAGTCGTCGAAAAATTCATTCCCCCGCTCGTTGAGATTGAAACCATTACGATAGACAACACGATTGTCGTGGACAACAGGCTTTATCCGCATGACATTGAATCGGTGATACTGAAACCGGGAACCAAGCGCGTGGACATTACGTTCACAGGCATAAGTTTCGATGCACCGGAGCGAATTACGTTTACCCACAGGCTTACGAATTTTGAAAACACTTTCAGCATTCCGTCATCGTCAAGGCTCATGTCCTACACCAACCTGCGTCCCGGAAAACATACGTTCTTTTTGAATGCCATTAATGGAGACGGGCTGTATTCCAAGCAGGCGGAAGCAATCCTCTTCGTTCAAAAGCCGTTCATCTATCAGATGCCTTTGTTCTGGGTGATAATCGCAGTGACGGTCATAGGCGGAATCGTACTGTTTTTCTACATGAAGCAGCGTAGAATCATGAAGGAAAATGCAAGGCTCGAAAGGATGGTCAAGATGAGGACCGCGGAACTGAACCTGGAAAAGGAAAAGACCGATGAACTTCTTCATGCAATCCTGCCGGCAGAAATTGCAAAGGAGCTCAAGGATGGAATACACTCAATCGGTCAGGAGTTCGATGACATTACGGTTCTGTTTTCCGACATAGTTGAATTCACTAAGACTTCGAGCGGACACACGGCATCGGAAATCGTCGATGCACTGAACGAACTGTTTACGAGATTCGACCGTCGAGCACAGAGGATGGGCGTTGAAAAAATCAAGACGATTGGAGACGCTTACATGGCTACATGCGGACTTCCTTCGCCGAATGAAAGGCACGTGCAGATCATGATAGAATTTGCAAAGGGCATGCTTGAGGATTTGAAGGATTACAACGAAACCGCCGAGATAAAATTCAGAATCAGGATTGGACTGAACAGCGGTCCTGCAACTGCCGGTGTCATTGGACGAACAAAATTCATCTACGATGTCTGGGGTGATACGGTAAACGTTGCAAGCAGGATGGAGACTGCTGCGAATCCGGGTGGCATAAGGGTTTCTGAATCCGTTTTCCGTCATATAAATCAGGATGTTGACGGAGTAAGGTTCAGCGAGCCGATAGAATGCAACGTCAAGGGTAAGGGCCTGATGACAACCTACGACGTATTGATTGAAGAAAGTTGATGCAAGCGCGTGAAGTGCATAAAAATTTGGAGGATTTATGAAAAGGTTTTCTTTGG
>CACYBG010000372.1 GCA_902772605.1 uncultured Spirochaetaceae bacterium | reverse complement strand
TGTAATGAGTTTTAACATAAAATACAGGGAAGGATGCAGAATCATCGCCGAACAGATTAAAAATGAATTTCCGGAGTACAGCATAAACATTACGCCGGATATTGACATTTCAGACATCTAAGGAATCGCATTCGGATTATTCGGAATTTCATAGACTGTAAAAATCATGTAACCGAAAACTTACGCGTTTGTTTTATTCGTGTAAACAAAAGCGAAGGGAAGTTCATCAGCTGAATTTATTCGTGCGGAGGGTTTAATGCCCCGTTGCTCTGTGGCGGGGTAAGTGATTGGAGAACGCAAATGAAAAAAATCAATTCCATTGCACTTGCAGCAACATTTGTTTTTATGACCGCATTAAATGCATCCTGTACTTCTACAAAGGAAAAAGCAGAATCGGAAAATCAGGAATTTGTTACCGTCAATGTTTCAGAACTGGAGGCCAATAAAAATCCCGATTGGGTTGCACATACGCTAAGGACTCCCGAACAGTTGAAGCGCATTTCAAAATCCGGCATGGAAGCAGAATACTCGCACACAACGGTAATCATCAGTCTTGAAGAAGGCGTAACATCAGAGCAGATTGATGAACTTGCATCTGATTTCGGATTGAACGTCGTATATAAATATTCAATCATACAGGGATGTGCTCTTGCTTCACCGACACCGCTTTCCGACAGTGAACTTGATGATTTAATCGATAATCTGAAAAAAGATCCGCGCGTCATCGATGCAGGAAAAGACATGATTATGCATCTTTACAACGATTCAAATTCGATGATTCAATAAAACATTTCAACAATAAAATCCCATGGGCTGAACAATGCGTTTCCAAACGGACGTTACGTTCAAACCCATGAGATATTTCAAATCCATCGCTTAACTTACTTGACGAATTTATATCCCGAGCCCCAGACCGTAATTATGTATTTCGGTTCAGAAGGATTTTTTTCAATCTTTTCCCTGAGCCTGTTGATATGGACCATTACGGTTGCAGAATCCGTATCGGAGCCCATGCCCCATACTTTTTCAAGCAGACTTTCCTTTGAAAAGACGATTCCTGGATTCGAAGCCAAAAACAAAAGCAGATCGAATTCCTTGTTTTTCAGCTGAATCTCCTTACCCTCGATGTAAACCAGACGCGACGGTCCATCTATTTTTATTCCGTTTCCATCAATCACTGCATCGTAATTATTGCGGACGTTCTTTTTGGAATCGGAAACTTCATTTAAAAGCCTCTCGTGAATCTTTATATGACACATGACCCTTGCAATCAATTCGGAAGGATTGAAAGGCTTAGTGATGTAATCATCTGCGTCAAGTCCAAGTCCCTTTATCTTATCTACATCTTCGAGTTTTGCAGTAACGAAAATTATCGGGACATTCGAAACCTTGCGAATATTTTGACAGACTTCAAAACCGTTGACTTTGGGGAGCATTACATCCAGCAAAACCAAATCATAATCCGAGAAAGTCTTTTTCATCGCTTCGCTTCCATCGGGACAGATTTCCACCTGGAAATTTTCAGCTTCCAGATAATCACGCTCAAGTTCAGCAATCAAATCATCGTCTTCAATTATCAGTATTTTTCTCACGGCATTCCCCTTCTTCCAAAATAGGAAGCGTAATCATAAAACCCAATCCGTCATCATTGAAAGCCTTTATGCTTCCATTATGTCCAACAATCAGTTTTTTAACGATTGCAAGTCCCAATCCATTTCCTTTTGCCGCCCTAGATTCATCTATCTTATAAAAAATTTCGAAGATTTTTTCAAGATGTTTTTCTTCAACGCCAGGACCGTCATCCTTGAAAATCAACTCGGCAAATCCGTTTTTTTTCGACAGCTTTATTTTAACGAGAGAGCTGTCGGAATTTCTATACTTTATCGTGTTCTCAAAGAAATTTACGAAGACCCTTTTCATCTCAAAAGTATCGATGTTCACGATGATTTCATCATTCAAATCCAAATCGACCGTAACATTTTTTTCAGTCAGAAAAACTTTTTTTTCGGTAAGAAAATCAGAAATGAATTTATTCAGGCTCTCTGGCCTTGGTTTTATGATGTCGGCAATCACGTCAAAGCGCAGAAGTTCGTACAGCCTTTTTACCATGTTTTCCATGTCGTCCGTACGGGTTATGATTGCATCATAATAAAACTGCTTTTTTTCTTCCGTCCTTGCAATTCCATCCTTCAATCCGCAGGCATATCCCTTTATCGATGTGAGCGGAGAACGAAGGTCATGCGAAATTCCAAGCAGTATGCTCTTGCGGTTTTCTTCATAATTGGACTGCTTTGCCTCAGTCGTCTTCAGTGAAAGCCTCATCTTTTCAAGCCCATTAATGACTTCACGGAATTCATCTTCATTGTCGTAGACCAACTTGCGACTTAAATTTCCCTTTGCAATTTCTTCAGTTTCTTTTTTAAAAAGTTCTAGCGGATTCAATATGGAATTTCCAAGCCAGAACATTATTATTACACCGTCAATTAAAATCGAAAGAACCAATATAATTGCAAACACTGCCATCAATGTGCTAGGAACCATGTAGACAGGTACAAAGGAATTCTTGACTTTCGTGTCGCTGGAGGGATCGTCATAGGCCACAAAAACTTCGCATCTGCTGTATTTCTCGGATTCAAGGACATCACAGATGAAAAATTTTTCCATGTAGCTTATGAAACATATTTCAACATCGGAAACGCTTCCAATGTGAGAATAAAAGAATTCGTTGTCATCCTCCTTAAAATTCGTAAAAAGCACTTTCCGTTCTGATATGATCTTCAAACGGACGCCCGAATCATAAAGTTCCTTTATCAACTGCAAGTCTTCCGAATGTTCGGCATCACCAGAACTTCCATAGATTTTATCAAGCACATTCCAATCTACATCAGAAAGGCGTTTTTTATATTGGCTGTATATGTTTTGAAATTTAATCTGTTTTGACTCTTCGAAATCCAAATTGCAGGAATAGACGATTGTAAAAAAAAGCGTAAGGAGTATCGGCACACCGACAATAATAATATTTGACAGCAAAATCTTATTCTTAATTCTCATGTTCGAATTATAAAACATTTACGAATTTTTTTGAAGAAAAAAAAATCTGGATTAGAACACTAATCCAGAATTGATATTATGTAATGAATATTTTGAAATTATTTTTAAATTCTTTACCACTTTTTTTGTTTTAAGAATTTTTTTTTATTCCTTACTTTTATTTTTACCGTGAATGTAACGAAACACGGCTATGCAAAATCTTTCATCAGGAACGCCCTGTCCTTTTTTCCTAAACCCCCGGGACAAGAAATCCAGACGATAAAATCAAACCGAACGGCCTGAAACCTTTTTTTTGCATCTTCATTTTTTAAATGATTTTTTTATTAACTAAAATATAACAGAGTTTTAGAAAATTACAATAATTATTTTCTAAACTTTTTATAAAATTTCATTTGTTTTGAATTTCAATCGATAAAAATCAAAACTTTTTAAGGATGATTAAAATTTTTCTTTAGTCCAATAAAACTTTCCCTTTTTCAGGCTTATCCCAAGTTCGCCGCTTTCATACAATTCCGAAAGCAGACTTTTAATTGTAGATGAAATCAATGCATAACTCACCGGTCTTAAAGATACATTAAATTTTTTTATTGATTTTTCAACGATTGTTTCCAACGTGCATTTTTTCGTGCCCGTCAAATCGTAAATGAGATTAATCAGTTTTTTTAACGCCTTTGCATTTTTTTTGACAACGTCTTTTGCACTTTCAACATTTTCTTCGACCTGGCCGTGTGACTGAACGATGCAATCAACTTCGAGCCTTTGAATTTTTTCCATGGTTTCAAGCGCAGTCAACGGTGACTCCTGATATGAAATCCTGCACTTCTCAAGTTCGTCCAATCCCAGAAAAGAATCGCCGGCAAAAAGAATTTTCTTACCGTTCGAATCAGTATAGAGTACGCCAAGATGCTCAGAAGAGTGCCCGTAAAGTGGAATGAAATTTATTGTTCCTCCATCAGCAAGCTGAATGGAATCACCGGATGCAATTATATCCGTAACTTCAAATTTTTCTTTTAACGTATACCATTTTTTTAGTTGATGAATGCAGTTCGCACCCCAAATGCGTTCAATGCTTGCACAGGGATTTTTCAGGATGACAGTTTCCGCATCTGCAAGATAAATCCTGCACTTGGATCGTTCCTGAATGAAATTGTTTAAGCCGA
>CACYBG010000371.1 GCA_902772605.1 uncultured Spirochaetaceae bacterium | reverse complement strand
GATGAGAAAGTATGAACTTATGACTATCTATCCTATCGAGGATGATAAGTACAAGGCCGGAATCGAGACACTCCGCGCCGACCTGTCAAAATTTGGCGTTGAAATCGAAAAGGAAGAGCCATTCGGAGACCGCGACCTGACATACACTGTCAAAAAGCAGAACAGGGGTCGTTTCGTATTGCTTCACATCGCAGCAAACCCATCAAAGATTACGGAGCTTGATTCACAGTTCAAGTTCAACACGAACCTTCTGAAATATCTTTTTGTGCTTAAAGACGAAAAGAACGCATAATTTCACGTCTGCATCCATCAAAAGGAGTTGAAAAATGGCCGGTACGGATTTAAATAGCGTCATTCTGATTGGAAGACTCACAAGGGATGCCGAACTGACATACCTTCAGTCGGGGTCAGCAGTTGCAAACATCTCGGTCGCCGTAAACCGCAGCAGGAAAGAAGGCGAGCAGTGGGTCAGCGAGGTGAACTATTTTGACGTCTCGCTGTTCGGAAAACAGGCGGAAACCCTCAAACAGTACCTTTTGAAAGGAAAGCAGATAGCCATACAGGGAGCGCTTAAGCAGGACCGATGGGAAAAGGACGGCCAGAAATTCAGCAAGATCCGCATAATAGCAAACAACATCGAGCTGTTGGGCGGAAAATCTGAAGGAAGCGGCGGATTCTCATCAGGAAACGGCTACGGCGGAAACTCATATCAAGGTCAGGGATCGTTTTCTGGCGGCAATGCATCAGGCGGATACCAGCCAAAGGGCGGCTATTCTTCAGGTGCACCATCATACGGGCAGCCTTACGACCAGGGCGACGGTGGAGATTCCTTCGGTGGCGAAAACAGTGAATTTCCGGAAGAAATACCTTTTTAATCGGACTTTCGGAAAAAAACTTATTTTTTACAAATACCTAATCATAGGAGCAAAGCAATGTCTGACGAAGTAGAAGTAAAGGACGATGAAATAACAGCAGAACAGCTGCAGGACCAGGGCCGTGAAGATGAAGCCCGTGGCGGACGCAACGGAAAGGGAAAGACTTTCTTCAAGAAGAAGGTCTGCCGTTTCTGTGCAAACAAGAGCAAGATCGACTATAAGGAAGCCGATGTTCTCCGCCGCTTCATGACAGAGCGCGGTAAGATTCTTCCACGCCGCATCACCGGCACATGTGCAAAGCACCAGAGGGAATTGACGAACGCAATCAAACGCGCACGTGCAATCTGCCTCCTGCCTTTCGTTGCAGACTAATCGGTCATGGTGAAGCACTGAATAAACCTAAGCCGCTTGTTCAGTGCCTGCCTTAACCTTATATCCCGAATGGGAATGAAAGAAAAAACATGCCTCCGCAATCCAACTCCTGGTGATGCGAAGGCTAGGGTTCAATGAACCATAAATCAAGAGGAGCTTGAAAAATGAAGGTCATTCTTAACGACGACGTAAAGCACGTCGGTGAAATGGGCGATGTAAAGAACGTCGCAGATGGATACTACCGCAACTACCTTTTCCCTCGCGGACTCGCTGTTCCTTACAACAAGGAAACGGTTGCTTTCTTCGAAGGAAAAAAGGCTGAAATCGAAGCCCGCAAAGAACAGAAGCGTGCAGAAAGCAGAAGCACAAAGGAAAAGCTCGAGGCAATGAACATCGAACTTACGGTTCCAGCAGCTGCAAACGGAAAACTCTTCGGTGCCGTTACAAACCTTACGCTTGCAAACTACTTTGCTGCAAACGGTCAGGACATCGAGCGCAAGCGCATCGAAATTCCTGGACTTACAATCAAGGCTGTCGGTTCATATACATTCAAGGTACACCTTTACGAAGGAGCTATTGCTGAAGTCAAGCTGAGCGTAAAGGGTCAGGATGACGGAACACAGAAGGAAGAATCTAAGAAGGAAGCTGCAAAGGAAGAGGCTAAGGCCGAACCTAAGGCTGAGTAAGATTCACCGTCTCGATTCTGAAGTCGATGGGAGACCTGCAGGAAACTGTAGGTCTTTTTTTTGCCGGTTTATCCGGGTGAAACATAAGGAACCGCCGATCAATACAGGAAGCATCTATCAGCGGTCCCCGGCAGTTTCTCGCAATTCCTTATTCAGGACAGGAGGATTTCCGCATGGAACTAAAGGACAAGATTCCGCCGCACAATCAGGAAGCTGAACAGGCAACGCTCGGAGCCATGCTTTTGGATTGGAATGCCGTGGATGAAGTGGTTGCCTACCTAAAATCATCGCATTTCTACGACCAGAGGAACCAGATAATATTCGACTCCCTCGTGCACCTTTCGGAATCCAGCGTCAAAGGCGACATGCTTACGCTGATAGACGACCTTCAGAAAAGGGGTAAGCTTGAAGCCGCCGGAGGAATTTCATACATATCTACACTTACCGACCAGGTTCCAACAAGTTCCAACATCGACTACTATGCAAACATAGTCCTGGACCAATCGATACGCAGGAACCTCATCAAGATTTCCCAGGACATAAAGGCATCAAGCTTCGATGAAACGAAATCAAGCCGCGGAATACTCGAGGATGCAGAAAAGAGGATTTTCACGCTTACGGACGTCAATGCGGGCTCCCAGATTCTTGAAATGAAGGATGTAATCCCGCCTGCAATACACCTCATAGACGTCAGGTACAAGAACAAGGACTCATATTCTGGAATTCCGTCGGGATTTACGGAACTGGACAGCATGACAAGCGGATTCCAGAACAGCGAAATGATAATCGTCGGTGCACGACCTTCAATGGGTAAGACTGCACTGGCACTTTCAATGATTCAGAACATCGCCGTTGAAAACCACATACCGTGCGGATTCTTCAGCCTTGAAATGTCTTCCGGACAGATAATACAGAGACTCCTCTCCCAGGTCGCCCGAATTCCAAGCACGAAACTTAGAAGCGGAATGCTGAAGATACAGGACTTTACGGCCCTTCAGAACGCAGCCGGAATGTGCTATGACGCACCCCTGTACATCTGCGACACTCCGAACATGAAGCTCCTGGACCTTCGAACCATGGCCCGAAGGATGAAAGCCATGATGGACGTAAAGATAATCTTCATAGACTACATCGGACTCAT
>CACYBG010000370.1 GCA_902772605.1 uncultured Spirochaetaceae bacterium | reverse complement strand
GTCGTCTTTATGGGTACGTTCTTTCCGATGATGGAAAAGTACTGCAGGATGGTGACAGTTTTGATGGACACCAACATTCTGGGACAGGTTCTTATGTATGGGTAAAATGTGATGGAGGCCATATTTCCATTGAACAGGATTTTAACGGGTGTTATGGTATTTATCTGTTTAAAAACGGAGAAACCTTTGTCTGCTCGAATTCTTTTTGGGTTCTTGTCGATTATGTCAGTAAAAAATATCCTCTTACAGTAGACTGGGATTATGCACGCGCTTTTATTGCCGTTGACCTGTGCTCCATTTCTTATGACCGAACGCTCTGCAATGAAATCGTGATGCTTCCGCGCAATGTGGAAATCAATATAGACAAAACAAAAAAATCATTTGAATTAAAGCAAATCGATTATGCAGAGAACTCTGTTTCTTTGAATACAAAAGAGGGAATCGCCCTTCTGGATTCGTGGTTCTACAGATGGATTGAAATAATTCGGTTTTTGAAATCCAAGACCAACAATATTCAGTGTGATTTATCAGGAGGCTTTGATTCACGTCTTATTTTAGTTCTTTTTTTGAATGCAGGAATTGATTTAAATAAAATAAAGATTAACTCCATAAATGATGAAAAACATTGTCATGCTGCGGATTACAGGATAGCTTCCGAAATTGCAAGACATTTTGGATTTACATTGAATAATAATGTTTTAAAACATTATCCGCAGAAATTTAAGGAACTTGATACCGTCATCAACAATTCCTTTTATGTAAAACTGGGTTTTCATAAGCAGATGCATTTTAAGTATGGAAAAAATACCAACACCCTTTTTTGGTTCTGCGGTGCCGGTGGGGAGTGTGTAAGGGATTATTGGAATCAGACGACGGCGGAGTACAGCGATAAATGTACAGGGAAAGCGTCTCGGTATTCCAATGAAATAAAAGAATCGACTGAAAAAATTACAGATTCCATGCTTCAAAAAATGAAGGAAAAATACAATACTCCGAATGAAAGCGATGCGGTGATCCCTTTTAATCTGTATAAGGAAACGCGTTGTAGAAATCACTTTGGGAAGGAGATTGTGGAATCTTATCTGGCAAATATTTTTAAGTTGGCACCCCTTCTTGACCCACATTTACGAAAGTTGCAACTTAAGGACTCAGACTGCAATGACAGGAATCTTTTGATGGCTGTGATTTTAGACCGATATTGTCCCGACCTCTTGAATTTTGATTTTGAAGGCGGGCGTTTTATAGAAAGTTCTACCATTAACCATGCAAAAAAAATAAACGGAAGATTTCCATTTAATAAGGTCCAAAAAGAAATTGTTTCGGAGCCTAAGGAACAGATTCTGTCCAAAATTCCAGAGACTCCGGAAAAGTTTGTAAAAGTTGGAGAACCGGATGCATTCCTTCTCGATGTTTTCAAAACGAAGTCATTTCGCGGAGCTTTCACACAGGTCTTCTCTCCTGAAGTATACGATAAGATTTTAAATGCGATTCCGCTTTCAAATTACTACCCGAACAGAGATGTATATGCCTGTATTGCAGTTGTAAAAATGATGCAGGCAGCACAAAAAAGTCAGAAACAGTCGAACTCTTTTGTTTCGTGGCTTGATTGCTTTAAGGATTTACCGGATTATCAGGATAGTTCTGCAGACAATCCTGTCAGAGGAAAATTTTCAGTTTCACTTTCTAAATTTTGTACCGCACGAATCGATTTTAAAAATATCGGCGGTCAAGGCAATTCTTTGGAAATCGCATCCATTTCTGATAAAGACGCAAATTGTACTTATCCTGCATGGCTTAAAAACGAGCAGGGGGCAGGATTAAAATTGCAAAGCTGCACGGGTAACATTGATGTTGAATTGAAATGCATCGGTTCCGGTGAGCTGAAAGTTTGGTTCCGTGGCATTGATTTGCGCGACAAAAATGGTACACGCATTCCGATTTGGATTGATTATACTGCATTCCGTATTGACGGTGAAGCAGTCCTGAAAAAATCGGAGCTGTTCTGTCACGACAAACCGTTTGTTTTCGTCAAAAAGATTGCGGACGGTCAGGTTGTGAAAATCCATGCCGAATGGAAACCCTTTGACAGTCAAAGCGTCTGGAAAAATCAGCCTGAACCGAAATCGAATCAGTCGATTTCAATTTTAAGTCGGATAAAAAGGATGCTGCATCGGCGATAACATTAAAAAACCTCTCAAAGCCCCCATCATGGCATTTCTCCGTTATTTTGTTTGTGGTCATTCAAAATTTTACAGAGGATGCCTTTTTTTGTAAATTTTTACAAAACTCGAAATTCGACCTAAAAACTTGTCAAACAAAATAAGTTCTTTTATAATTAATCTATGAGGAATATTCTTACTAAAAGCATCAGCCGGCAGCTTTCGGTTTCAATCGGTATCGTTCTCTATGTTCTGCTTACGTTATGTGCGGTTTTTAT
>CACYBG010000369.1 GCA_902772605.1 uncultured Spirochaetaceae bacterium | reverse complement strand
TGATCATTTATGCGGATTGAATGCTGACCTTTTCTGTCCCCGACAAGCTGCTCAAGGTGATTGCTTGGTGGAACTCGCAAATCTTCCAGGCACTTTGCATTATCTATCATCATGAGTTTTCGTAACGCAACTTTCTGAATTGCATTCGGAAGTCTCTTTGAAAACTTCTGATTGTAGATAAGTTCTGTTTCTTTATCCGCAAAACTCTTTATCATGATTTTATTGTATATGTAGTGCGTGTATATGTCAAGCGGATAGTGTAAACAAGCAGCGTAAAGCTGCGTACAAACGCTTCTTCGTCTAATCCCTAAAGTTCTATTTCATAATTTCATCGAGCTTGACTCGATGAAAATTATATTCCTTATCCTACCTTTTTTTTAATATTTTCACTTCTACTACATTAAAACACATTAAAGGTTGTTCGTAATATGAAATAAAAATTTCTCCAATATATTCCAATGCAACTTCTGTTTCAAACAATACATTTGATTTTTCTTGTGTCTCAAGTATATATTCGATTGTTTTGTTTGGATAATTTTCTTCTTTTCCAATTCCTATTATTTGATTATCACATATTATAAATCTGATATTTGGAGGTTGTCCATTCCATCTACTGAAAGAACCTTTTAATATAATTTTATCACCTTCTTTCATATTTTTGGAAAAAGGTTTTGGAAATTCATCTGCAAATAAATTAATTGAAAAAATAAAAAACAATAAAAATATTATTCGTTTCTTCAGCATTTCATATTTTCCTTTTAGCCAAGCAGGCCAGTGCGCCATCAACCTAACTACGCACTTAAACGGTGGCGGGCGCAGACCCGACATCCGATTTGAAGTGCATGTTATACGATTATTTTTCGATTTTTATTATTCCATGCTCAATACAAGCATTGATAAATGCACTTTTATCTTCAACAGATGACTCATAATGATATGAATCACCTTGTATAAGTTCTGCGTATCCTCCCCATACCCAAAATTCATGGGTGAAATCTTCTTCACCACCGGAATCAAGAATTAAATACCATGGAGCAGATATACCATCTATTTCTGTTTCTATTTCTGTAGAAGCAATTGTCTCGACAGGATATCCCTTGAACAGCAAATTTGTATCTTTTTTTAACCATAAAACATTACCATTTACACAATCGTAAGGAAAATTCCTATATTGCCATCCATGACAGAATGTCATTACATTTGATTCCATCGTAGGATTATCCCTTAATTTCATGTTTTCTGAAGATATTATAAAGGAATATTTTGGGAGCTTTTTAACTTTTATTCCGTTTCTTGTATAGATTTTATTTGCAGGACTTTCTTCTCCATAAAAAGTTGTAATAATCATATCCTCTCTACGAAGACAACCGATTGTATTAAAATCAAGATATTCTGAATCATATTCTAAGAAAATCGAATCTTTATTTTGAAATAGGACTTCCAAATCATGTTTTTTATAACTATCATTATTTTCATTTATATCAATTGAATCCGGATATAAAACTTTGAGTTTTCCGTCTTTCATTAAACATTTTCCAAAAGCAAATGGGCCATCCCACATAGGGTGTCCATATAAATATGTACCATCTTCTTTTATTTTTAATTCTGATTCTGTATCTGGTATAGTCCATCTTTGGACATATTTTTTATCAATGTTTTGATTATTAAATTTTTCTTCAACTTTTTTATTACAAGCAGAGAAAAGTAAAATGCAAAATAATAATAGAAATAAATTTTTTTTCATTTTTCTCCTCCAAAAGCGCCCCAGTGCGGGCGTCCGTATAACAAACATTCCCCATATCCACAGTAATCATCTTACACCGAAAAAAAATGTCGGTGCATAAATCTTCTGGATTCGCATTATACCATAATACACGCAAAATTCACAGTGGTTTATCTGTATCCGCGTAAAACATTCATCCTCCTCCCTCAATCATTCCCCTTCAATCATCAACAACTTTCAACTTTTGTGAATCTCTGGTAAAATCTTTTCCATGAACATTTTATCCATCAGCAACCTGTCTAAGATCGGGCGGGAAAAACCTTTGTTTACTGGCGTCACCTTTGGATTGAACGAGGGCGACAAGGCGGCTCTTATCGGTAGGAACGGAGGCGGTAAATCAACTCTGCTTGCAACCGTGGCGGGGCTTCTTCAACCGGATGAAGGTGAAATTACAATCAACAAAAATGCGGGAGTGTCTTTTCTGGCTCAGAATCCGATTTTCAACAGTGAGGATACCATCCGCCGTCACATATTCAAATCAAATTCGCCGAAGCTTGAAACAATCAGACGCTACGAGGAAATCTGTTCACAGATGGAATCAGGTCTTTCATCATCGGTGCAGAAGGATTTCGATGAAGTTACGCTGCAGATGGAAAAGGGCGATTTATGGAATTATGAATCACAGGTGCGTTCAATTCTGACTGTGCTTGGAATCACGGACATGGAAAGGAAAATGGGAGAACTGTCCGGCGGAATGATAAAGAAGGTCGCCCTTGCTCAGGTTCTTGTCGAGGATACGAAACTCCTTCTTCTGGACGAACCGACAAACCATCTGGACATGACCACAATCGTATGGCTCCAGAACTATCTTGCAGAAACTAAACGCACGGTCCTCATGGTTACCCACGACCGATACTTTCTGGATGCAGTCTGCAACAACATCTATGAACTTGCACGCAACAGGATAAAGCTCTACGTCGGAAACTATTCGACCTATCTGGAAAAGAAAACAACGGAAGCCGAAATCGAAGAAAACACGGAGCGCAGGATTGAATCGGTCCTGAGGGTTGAACGCGACTGGCTCATGCGGGGTCCATGTGCAAGGGGTACGAAGGCAAAGGCAAGGATTCAGAGGGATGAAGCACTCATCAACAGGGAAAAATTTCAGGCGGACAAGGGCTTTACTTTTGAAGTCGCAGGCAGACGATTGGGCGGAAAAATACTTGAGCTCCACGGAATCAGCAAGAATTTTCCGAAGGGGCATGCAAAACTCAACGGAAACGATTCATGTCCTGTCCTTAAGGATTTCAGCTATACATTCAACAAGGGTGAAAAAATCGGAATATTCGGCGACAACGGTTCGGGAAAATCGACTCTTCTGAACATAATAACCGGTGAAATCAGCCCGGACAGCGGAAGCATAGTTGTCGGTGAAAATACGGTCTTCGCTTATTACAGGCAGAATCCGGTATTTAAGGACACTGAAATATCGGTGCTTGAATACGTCAAGGAAGCTGCAGAAATCATGAAGATGAACGACGGTACGACATTAAGCGCAGGTCAGTTTCTTGAGCAGTTCGGTTTCGAGGGAAAAATCCTGCATTCACCAGTCGGGACCTTGAGCGGCGGTGAACGTAAAAGGCTTTTTTTGGTCAGGCTCCTGTTGTCGAACCCGAATTTCCTGATTTTGGATGAGCCGACAAATGATTTCGACATCTTTACCATGAACATACTGGAAAATTTCCTGATGGGATTCAAGGGATGCCTTCTGGTTGTAAGCCACGACAGATATTTCATGGACAAGGTTGCGGACACGCTGTTCATACTTGAAGATAACGGTGCGGTATCTGGATTCGTCGGAAAATGCAGCGAATACATCGAGCTCAGGCAGGAACGTCAAAAGGAAGAAGAGGAGATTCAAAGGGCGAAGAAAATCGAAAGTGCAAAAGCCATTAAAAAGGAAGAAAAAAAGAATGACGGTCCCAAGAAACTGACTTTCGCACAGAAAAAGGAGCTTGAAAATCTGGAAGCGGAAATCATGAGCCTTGAAGATGAGCAGCACTCCCTTGAAAACGACATGTCATCCGCAGATTATGCAGTTTCATCCAAGGCGGGCGAACGATACAAGGCCATATCGGAACGCTTGGAAGCAGCCTATGCCAGATGGGAGGAGCTTCAGGTATGATGATTGACCAAGCCATTTTTTTTGATTTTACCCTTGTTTTTAGGTGCAAAAATCTGTAACTTCTAATTAAGGGAAACGAGAAGATTCAATTAAGCTTGATTTCCCTACTATAATATGGGTCATTTCTTAAAACTGAATTTTTTTAGAAGTACCTATATAAAAACCTCAGGAGGGTTTCATGTCAGAAAAGTCAAAGGAATTTGCAAAAAAGCTTTTCAAGCCGTCCGGAATTATAACGATACTCCTTATAGTTCTGGCCGTTTCACTGGTCGTATCAAGTCTATTCGTAGTCGATGAATCCGAGCAGGCCGTCATAACGAGACTGGGAGCCTATAACAAGACTCTGGGTCCGGGACTCCACATAAAGCTTCCGTTCGGAATCGACAAGAAATATATAGTTGATGGAAACAAGGTCGTAAAGACGGAACAGTTCGGTTTCCGCACGTCCAATTCCGGCGTTACAAATCAGTATCAGAACGGAATCACAAGCGAATCAACCATGCTTACGGGAGATTTGAACATTGTCGATGTCGAGTGGATAATCCAGTACAGGATTACGGATCCGAAGGCATGGCTTTTTTCAGTTGAAGAAAGGACGAATACCATCCGCGACATAAGCCGTTCCGCAATCAATACGCTTGTCGGTGACCGTGCCATCCTTGAAATCATGGGAAACGAAAGGACGAACATCGAAAACCTTGCGGTTGACAGCATGAACGAGCAGTTCAAGAAACTCAACATGGGAATCAACGTCGTTGCAGTAAGGCTCCAGAACATCGTTCCTCCGATGGGCGTTCAGGAAGCGTTTGAGGATGTCAACAAGGCCATTCAGGACATGAACAGGTTCATAAACGAAGGTAAGGAAAGCTACAATTCGGAAATTCCAAAGGCTCAGGGTGAAGCCGACAGGGAGATTCAGATTGCAGAAGGTTATGCATCGGAACGCGTAAACAAGGCAAAGGGTGACGTTGCCAGATTCAATTCCGTCTACGAGGAATACAAGAAGGCTCCTGCAGTAACCAGACAGAGGCTTTACCTTGAAACGATGGAAGAGGTATTCAATCAGCAGTCAAAGGATAAGAAGCCGACGCTCATCGACAGCGATCTGGACAACATGCTTCCAATCAAGAACCTTGCCCAGTAACGCAAGCTGATTCAGCTGACGGGCGACTGTCAAAAATTGCAGTCTTTATGGAAATTAAAGCTGATTATGGAACAGTAAAAAAATCAACGGCATGCATGGACATTCCGGATTTTTACGGGAGACTAAAAAATGAAAAAAGCAACAAAAGCATACCTTATAATCGGACTCATAATAGCCGCAGTAATCGTTTTTCTTGCGGCAGGTCCGTTCTACATCATCAACGAAGGTGAACAGGCCGTAGTTACAAGGCTCGGTTCAATCAATGCATCAAGGACGGAGGCCGGACTTTACGTAAAGGTTCCGTTCATCGATACGGTTACGAAATATCCGTCAAAGATTCTTTCGCTCAACGGTGACGATGCAAGGATTCCGACAAAGGAAAAGCAGTACATAATCATGGACTCAACCAGCCGCTGGAGAATCAAGGATCCGGCAGTCTTCTACCAGACTTTCAGGACCGTCGAGGGTGCATATTCAAAACTCAGCGACATAATCGACTCATCAACAAGGACAGTAATTTCAAGGAACAGGCTCAGTGAAATCGTCCGAAGCAGCAACGTCATAAACGAAGTCCACACGGAAAGCCTGAGCGGTTCAAGCGAAATCAGTGAAGACGACAGTGCAGAAATCGAGGCTCTCGTAAACGTCAGCACGCAGAATGAAATCGTAGTCAAGGGTCGCGAAAAGCTGTGCGAGGAAATGGTTCTGGAAGCACGCCCGATGCTTGAAGAATACGGAATCGAGCTGATTGACATAGTTCCGCGCCAGATAAAGTATTCCGATGAACTTACGGAATCAGTCTACAACAGGATGATTAAGGAAAGAAATCAGATTGCACAGGCATACCGCTCTCTCGGTGAAGGTAAAAAAGCCGAATGGCTCGGTAAGCTTGAAAACGAAAGGCGCACAATTGAAAGTGAAGCCTACAGGGTCAGCGAAGAGACAAAAGGTCGTGCAGATGCCGAAGCCGCAGCGATTTACACCGAAGCATACACGAACGATCCTCAGTTCTACGAGTTCTGGAAGAGCCTTGAATCCTACAAAAACACGATGGGCGATTTCGATGCAACATACAGCACTGCAATGGATTACTTCAAGTATCTTTACGGACCGAACGGACATAGATAAGGAAATCTCGATTTTGCCGATGCAGCGTCGAGACTCTTAAATTCAAAAAGGGAATTCCCGGCATGAAATTTTCCAGGGATTCCCTTTAACTGCATTTTCAGATTTTAATATGAACAGACTGTTAGTATTTTCCGAAAACAAAACTCTTTTTCTTGACACTTCCCTGTCCCCTGATTTTTTTGCCAAATCAAGGCTTGCAGACAGGCTTGGCGAAAACGGTTGGCTTGCAGAAAAGACATCCACCGACTGGAAATTTTCACCATGGAAATTTACGGAAACGCATCAAAACGAATGTTACGATGAAAACCTGAGTCCAGCAGCAAGACGCGAAAGGGAAACGATTTCATTCAAGGGTCCCGCATTTTCAGGCCGGACATTAAAGGCACTTTTCGACCTGGATTTTTCAAAGGAACTTGGAGAAACGGAACTGTCATTCGTCACTTATGCAGCGGCCAGGACATGTTCCGCACT
>CACYBG010000368.1 GCA_902772605.1 uncultured Spirochaetaceae bacterium | reverse complement strand
GTACCGATGAAAACACTCCGACTGCGACAAGGACTGCTCAGCAGAAAAAGAACGATGACCTGATTGAAAGCCTTGAATCCATGCTCAGGAGCAACCTTGCGCATAAGTACAGGATGGATCCTTTCTATCTGGACAAGTCAAGGTGGAAGATCGGAGTGTATTTCCAGAAGGTTCCCGTGAACACGCTTCATTCAAACGTTGAGGAAGTCATTGCAAATGCAACGAAAGACCTTTTCAACGGAGTGGCGGTTACGACGGTTGACGTTCGCGCAGACGGTGTAGACGGATTTGCACAGGCATACCGCTTGGCCCGTACATCGGGGATGGATTACTTCCTCATAATTTCAGTCGATGAGACGGACCGCTCGTTCACGCTGTCGGCAAACATGTACTCTGCACGCACCGGAACAAAGACTACCGACATAAAGGTTTACCGCACCGGAAACGACAGGGTTGCAAAATCTGTTCGCAGGCTCAGGCAGGCGGTCCTTGACATACTTCCGATCCGCGGCAAGGTTCTTTACAATTCAAGCAGTACGGTCCTCTGCGACCTTGGAAAAAGCGACGGAGTTACGAAGGGCGCACAGTTCGACGTAGTGAAGAGGGGAAAGGTGTTTACTGCAGATACGGGCTCAGGAGTGTATTATGCAGAAACCGACGTGCTCGGCACCTTTACGATCGATTCCGTCGGAGAGGAGATTTCGGAGGGTACGTACAGGAAGAAGGGATTCTATGATGCGTTGAACATCGGAGACGAGCTTGTACTCGTAAAGCTTTCCGATACATCATCCGTCGCCGGTAATGCAGTGACCGATACAAGGCCTGCTGCAGACGGAAAGGGAAATCCTGCAACTGCATCTGCGGCATCGGCTGAAAAGGAATCCATAAAGGAAGACCTTAAGGCTCCTGCAAGGGAATCCACGCTCATAAACATGATACGTTCGATTTTCTAGGATATTCGGACGAAAAGCAGGGCTGTCCCGGAAGTCTCTGGTGGACTTCATAGTCGGGGCGGCCTTTTTTTTCGTGCGGTGAGTTTTCGATTCGTCCGTATGAATCGTGTTTTTAATAGGATTTGCATTCGGAGATGAATTAGGGAACCGATGATTATACATGAAGCATTAATCATCGGTTTCTGGCAATTTCTCGTAATTTTTTTATTCGGTTATTTTTCCATCAGGTCCAGCGAACTTCTTGCCCATTCCTGACACAGCTTCGGAAAGACGTCCTGAAGCAGTGCAAACTCCTTTGTTGCCCCTGCAAAATCTCCCGTAAAGTACATGCATTCGGCCAGATAGAACCTTGCCCTGAGGCATTCCGAACTTCCAGGCTTTTTCTTTGAAATGAACGACTTCAGGTCCTTTTCGGCACGCGCAAAATCCATTTCCATGAACCGTCTGAGAGGCACGGATTCCTTTTTCGTCGACCTGTCTTCGGGGAATATGTAGATTTCCCTGACCTTTACCGGTACCGAAACTTTTTTTCCGTCAAGTACTCTGGATGCATATGATGCAGTCTCGGAATCTGATGGAACGGCCTTTGGAAGCGAGCCTGGAAATTCCATGTATGGAAGCGGTTTTTCACGCAGCACTCCGCCTGAATAGAGCTTTTCGTTTTCCGATTCGGCAATCCTGTTTTTCTGCATGGCCTCAAGGTTTTCCGCAGTGTGGACCGTTCCGCGTATCCTGCTTCCGACCGTGGTGCAGTTTATGCCTGGAAGAATCAGGTCCTTTTCATCGGCTGGAAGCGCATCGATTTCCTGGTCGTAGTAGTACAGTCCGTTTACGAGGTACTGGGTTTCTATGCTCGGATTCGTCGTTACGAGCACTGCATAGAAATATTCCCTGAAATCCCCTGGCATGTCCGTGTATGTGTCCGTCGAAACCGGAACCGTAGCCACCGGAATCATTCCGCGTATGTCTTCAATCGGCTTTGAATCCCTGAATATGTAAATGCCCGTGGGCTTTTCGTCGGATGTCCATTCGGGAATCTTCCATGATATCTGTATGCTGTCGTCGTGCAGCGGAATCGCATCTACGTCGTAAACTGTCGGTCTGGCTGAAACCATGTTCGCCTGGACCTGAATCAGTGCAAGCATTGACGCCGCCACCTTAAAATTTCTGGACGCTTTCATGCTTTAAAAATCGGCATTTGGAT
>CACYBG010000367.1 GCA_902772605.1 uncultured Spirochaetaceae bacterium | reverse complement strand
TGCATTTTTCATTTGAATTTTGGCCATGGTTTTTCTCCGTTCAAGTTCGTTTTAGGTTGAATAATTATATCAAAATCTTTTGTCGAGGACTAGAGGATTTCAGGAACCCTGGAGGTGGCATAAAGTGGTATGTTCGTCATCCAGATCGGGCATATTTTTGTAGATTTTTACAAAAAAACACCCGAACTTTCAAGAAAATTCACAAAAAAACACCCGAAGATTGGGGGCTGCTGTGCCGGTCAATAAAAGTATCTTTTCCGCAAAACACATGTTATAATTGATGAAAACAAAAATATGTTGACGGAGGATTTTTATGAAGTATGCAATACAAAAATCTAGTGGTGAGTACAAGCTTTTTAATCATCCAAGAAAGGCTTTTATCCTGATTGCCTTAATCTGCCTTTCATGCTCTGTCTTTGCACAGAATGTAAAACCCTACGCCGTTGATTTGAGCAACCTTCCTGCATCAAACGGAAAAACGGTTACCTACAACAAAGCAAGCAAAACTTTTACCGTCAAAGGAGATGCCGAAGAATGGAAAGGAATCAGTTTTTATCCTGCCGGTGGAATTGATGTTTCAAATTATAACATTGTCCGAATAAAATACAACGTCCCCGGTGATTATGGATTTCATCTTGGCCTTGACTATGAAGATGATTCAATTTCGGGGCTGGATGAAGAAACTTATTGTCCGTCGTACCTTACAGAAATGGTCATTCCCCTTATTCCGGGACAGAAAAAACTTAAGGGAATAAATTTTTCCGGCACCTGGTATACTGAATACGAACAGTTTAGCGTTCAGTCCATTACTTTTGAAAATGTTTCAAATCCACAGCGCACAAATATAAATGCAAGCGATGAAGCTCCGGTAATTGATGCTGCAACGAAAGGAACCTTTAACGATTCGCTTACCGCCTGGGATTTTGTCCAGACTCTTGGCGCAGGCTATCAGTATCAGTCTTTTAGTTTTAACGCTACTGAACTTGATTTTGGAATGGACTTTTATCATCCATGGGGAGAGCCGAAACTTACGAAACAGTTCATTGATTTTGTAAGGAACAAAGGCTTTACGACGCTCAGGCTCATGTTCAATCCGGGACACCATTTTGTTGATGACAAGCACACCATTGATCCGCGTTTTATAAAAGAACTTAAACAGGCAACGGACTGGGCGATTGAAGACGGCATGAATGTAATCCTCTGCGGTTTCTTTTGGGGAACTCAATTTAGACCCGACTACAATCCTGCCAGAGTTCGTTATGAAGGAATCGTTGCAAATGAAAAATATCAGAAGCAGGGAGAAGAATTTCTTACTGCCGTGTGGAAGCAGATTGCAACAGCTTTCAACAACTCTTATGATGAACGACTGATTTTTGAAACGCTCAACGAATGCGGCGATGACCTTCATCCTGAGCATAACCATAACCCGCAGGAAAACTGTGCTGTCTGCAAAAAAGATTTCGGCATAATCAACAGATATAATCAGGTCATTCTTGATACGATCCGCGCAACGGGAGGCAATAACGCCAAACGATTTGTAATGGTAGAAAGCTACGGCGCATCACTTGACGCACTTTGCAGTAAGTCGTTTAAGCTTCCCAAAGATAAGGCAAAAAATAAACTGATCCCGACCTTCCATGCGTATTTAATGGGATCTGTACCGGAAAATATGAAAATGTTCTACACGCAGGGGCTGAAAAATAATGTTTCCAGAATTTTTTCGCAGCTTGATAAATGCTATTTTTCAAAACACATTCCGGTATATATCTCTGAAATAGGAACTCTCCGTGCGACACATCTTTTGGAAAAAATTAATTACGTAAATGATTTGATGGCAGAAGCAAACAAGAAAGGCCGTTCGTGTGCAACTACACATCATTTTGACGGAGGATTTTCAAGCGGAGACCCGGGACCAACCATCAGATATTACAACGGAAAGACAATGACATGGGAACAGTCTGAATATCTGGATTCATATATTTATGCCGCACGCGGAGAAAGATTTCCTTTAAGCGATGAATTCATAAAAAAGAATGAGGTGAAGGTTTCAAGCATTGTCGGAAAGAATCTTTTGGAAAGTCCGCTGGAAATCAAAGACTTTGATAAATCATTTGGTTTGAATCCAGATCTTTTGGTGCGTTCCGTTCCTTCAAAATACAAGCTAGAACTTACCGTAGAAAAACTTTCTTCTGAGTCTATACTGCAGATTGGTTTTGTAGATGCAGGCGGAAAATGGCATGAGCTTGTAACGGAAAAGAATGTTTCCGTAAAAGGAGGAACTGTAAAAGACGGGTGGTGCATTTCAGTAAACGATGGAACGGTAACCATAGCTATTGATGAAAAACTTGCCGTTGAACTGGAAAGCGCACAAAGCATAGGCATCGGCGGAAAGAACGTCAGAATAAAGTCTGTGAAGATTGTGGAGTAAATGGAAAAGGTAACTTGTAAAGATTAATTCCCCAGTTTTCTGTCATAAATCACAACATTTTCTATATATCATGGCGGGAGTTTCCCCGCCGTGAATCCGTCTTGGGTAGTTGTTCATCCAGTGCTCTGCATTGGCATTCGTCGGTTGTGCTGCCCCGGATGCGTTG
>CACYBG010000366.1 GCA_902772605.1 uncultured Spirochaetaceae bacterium | reverse complement strand
GCAGAAAGGGGTGAAAGCCAGGATTTCATCGGATCGGAATATTTCGAACAGCTTTTTGCCGACAAGCCTTCCGTTCCGGGAGATTTTGTCGATTCTGACGGTAAGGTTTTGGGCCGCCATAAGGGCATTGAACATTATACAATCGGTCAGAGAAGGGGACTTGGAGTTTCCGGAAGCGAACCGTATTACGTTCAGAAAATCGATGTCGAAAAAAATCAGGTCGTCCTTTCCACAAAAGAATTTTTGGCATCCGACAGTTTGATTGCAGATGATTTCGTATGGCCGGGTGGGGTTGAACCGGACAGGGTTTTTGAAGCCTATGTAAAAATCAGGCTCAGAAGCAGGGATTCGCTTGCAACCATTGAACGCTATACTCCGCCAGAAACAGACCGCTATGAATACAAGGGGCAGCCGTGGAAGATAACTTTCAATCAAAAACAGAACGCAATTACTCCAGGTCAGTCTGCCGTAATTTATTTTGACAATGTCGTCATTGGCGGCGGAGTCATAACTTGATTCGTGCAGGAGAAAAAATCAATGTCATCTGAATGCATGGAAAACGCTTCCGATGAAAAACGCAGGCATCTTTTCTACAGGATAAAATTTCTGGATGCAATCACCGAAATGATTTTGGACTGTGCTTTTCGTTCGGGATTTGAAAACATCTATGAACATGTCGATTTGAACTGCGGTGCAATTCCCGACGGCTCTTATGATGAAGCCGTAGACCAGAATGCTCCAGACCAGTTTCTTTCGATGTACGTTCAGATTGCAGAAAACAGATTTGCCTGTGCGGTGACTGTGCTCTTGAATCACGACGAAAGGTTTATGGAAGTCCTTTCATCGATTTGCCGCAAAGTCGGAGAAGATGCTCCATCGGTTGAATTGAAAAATGCCTTCGATGCACTTTCCGTCCTTGATTATTATGTTCTTGACGTAAATGCAAAATCATTTCTTGAAAAGAGCGACGAGAGAATTTCTTGGACTGAAAAAAATGATGCGCACGAATCTGCATGGAAAAAATTCGGCGGGAACGTTACGGTCTATCATCGTCTTCTGGAAACCTTCGCAAATGCAATCCTCCGAAAGCAGGGATTCGTCTACAGGTTTTCCGATACCGGAATTTTTGAAATTGCAAAATCAGTCAATTGAAAAAACTAATTTAATAATTTAAATGCGGGCGCATCCCTACGCAGCAGGCTGCTACGGGTCGGACTTTTCAGGGCTACGGCTTTCGCCTCCGAACATGCTTCGCATGTTTTCGCTGCGCTCACCCTTACAATCCCTTGCGCGAGATGCCCCTTCGATGAATGCCGCCAAATTTTTCAGGCACGCTTTTTAAATTCGTATTCCTTGAATTCGCCGTTTTTATATCTCTCGTGAATGTTGTGATGATAGGCAAACGGATTTTCAAAATCTTCTGACGCTGAATGTTTCTGTTCCTTAGCTTCATCTTCGGCCTTGAAACCGTCATTCGATTCATCGATTGAATCAAAGTCTGCGTAATCCATCAGGTATTCGTATGCATCGCTTATCCGCTTGAATTTTTCTTCAGACTCTTCGGAACCCTGATTTCTGTCCGGGTGATGTTTAAGCGCAAGCTTTCGATATGCTTTTTTAATTGCATCCAATGATTCGCCGTCATTCAATTCCAGAACGGCATATGCTTCGTGTTCCGTCATTTCAGTTTCTTCCAAGCAGTTGGTTCAATATTTCCGCAAACATCGGAATTTCTTCGCTGAATTCCAGAAAAGGAGATTTTCCAGAATCTTTCTGAATTTGAATTCCATTTGAGTAGACTTCAAAATGCAGGACCTTTGAATACGGTATGAACTTGTTTCCGTGTTCTCCCGTGAAAATGATTCTCTTGCTCGTCAATAAAATCTGCCCGGAATCAATCAGCTTCCAGACTTTTTCCGTTATCCTGTTGCTGCGTATGCTCCCGCTTTTCCACCTGAGCCCGCCGATTATTTTCGTGCTGTAAGTGAAGCCGGAGTAATTTACCTTTTTTGTTTCAGACCTTTCTTCAAGCCAATTTATCCGCTGGACATGATGCAGTATTTCACCGCTCTGCAGATGAATGTCGCTTTTCAGGACGGGAAGTTTTCCGTTTACTATCTCCCAGTTCAGCCTGTATTTTGAAAGCTTTTCCTGAATGTCCGGCGGAAACGAAAGTGACAGTCCCAGATTCTTTGCCGCATGATGCATCCTCTCTTCATCTTCCGGAGAAAAAAGTTCGGATTCGAATATCGGCTTTGTGTATGAATCCATCGTCGATTTTACAGCCTCTCGATAAAGGTTGACTGCAACATCATCGGGCAGACGCAGTTTGGATTTCAGCTGTTCGAGTTCGCACTTTTCATTTTCGGAAATGTAAGCGTCGGAAAAGATTGTTTCGAGTTTTTTCCTGTAAATGCCCGTTGCCTTTTCCTTGATTTCATTTTCCAATACCTCATCGCCCAATTCCATCAGCGCGGAAAAATGCCTCAGCAGTCTGTATTCTCCGTCATCGATGCAGCCGTCGATTAACGCCCTGTCGAGCATCCGATTCAGTAAATCAAGCCTTTCATCCATGAAATCCCGTGTCAAATCTATTTTGTATTTTGACGCAATCTCATTCACTTGGCTTATGGACAGCGATTCCAAAGAGTTTTCATAATCTGCAAAAAGGTTCTCCAGTTCGATTGGAAAATTCGCCTTGGGAGACTTATTAAAAATCT
>CACYBG010000365.1 GCA_902772605.1 uncultured Spirochaetaceae bacterium | reverse complement strand
TGAAATTATAAAGGAACTTAAAAAGGAATTCGCAGACCGCAAATTCTATGAATATACGAATGCGTTTGGAAGCGATGCTTGGGACAATGAGATTTTTGATAAGGATGATGATTCTCAAATAACAGAAGAACCTAACCTGATTAAATCTGAAGACGATGAAGCCGATTACGAGACTGAAGATGAAGGTATTGATTCTGATGAGTCTGACTCTTATGACAGCGAAGACTGTGAAAACGGTGATTCTCTTTCTGATTGGCTTGCTGGCAAATTTGAAGATAAAAATCCGAAATTCCTTGTTCTCAAAGATATTATCACGGAAGAACTTACTCCTGCTTCAATTTCGTACATAAAAGAAATGGCAGAAAAAGCCATGTTAATTGGAAACAAGACTGTCATTATTATAGCAGAAAGTAAGAGCGTTCCTTTTCCAAAGGAGCTTGAAAGTCTCATTACCCTCATTGATATAAAACCGCTTTGTGACGATGACATAAAATTCACCATACGGAAATTTGTAAAAGAAAATGACGTAAAATGCAGTTTTATCGACAATGAAAAATTGCTTGACGAATTCGCTTATTCGTTTAGGGGATTACAGCAGACTCAAATTGATCAGATTCTCGGTATGTCTGTAATAAAGTCGAAGAATTATGTTCTTGAACGAAATCAGAAAGATTTTGACCAGAAGGATCTTGTCCTGAAAGAAAAAGAGCAGCTCATAAAGAAATCGGGGACTCTTGAGATAATAAATGATTCCAGCGACTTCAAGAAAATTGGAGGCCTTGAGAACCTAAAACGCTGGCTTGAGGATAAAAAAGTTATTTATGAAGATACTTACAGTGCAAAAGAATTTGGGGTTGCAATACCAAAAGGAATTTTGATTGCTGGAATGCCTGGTTGCGGAAAAAGTCTTGCGGCGAAGGCAACGGCAAATCTGTTCAATGTTCCTCTTGTTCGCCTTGATATTGGCTCTTTGCTCGGAAGTTACATTGGAGAATCCGAGGCAAACATGCGCAAGGCACTTGCTCTCTCAGAATCATTCAGTCCGTGTGTCCTTTGGCTTGATGAACTTGAAAAAGCTTTTGCTGGAATAAGTGCAGGGAGCAAGAGTGAAGGAAGTGAAGTTGTCACAAGGCTTTTCGGACAGTTTTTGACTTGGATGCAGGAAAAAAAGAATGAAGTCTTTATTGTTGCGACTGCAAATGACATAAATTCCCTTCCACCGGAGCTTTTGCGAAAAGGAAGGTTTGATGAACTTTTCTTTGTTGACTTGCCAAATAAAAAAGAACGCGAAGATATTTTCAAAATCAAATTTGAGTCCAAGAATATATCCTCTAAGGAAAGAAAATGGGATTTGTCCGAAATCAGTTTTGAAAAGCTTGCGGAAATGACTGATGGATGTTCAGGAAGCGATATTGAGGATATCGTAAACACGGCAATCGAAAAGAAATATATTGAGTCGAAAAGGAATGGCAGTGCATCAGCTAAGCTTTCAACGGATTTTATTCTTGAAATAAAGCGTAACAAGAAATCAATTACGGAGATGCTAGGGGGTAAATCCGAGAAGACTGAAGATAAACCTGAGAAGCCTAAAAATAAAATTGAGGAGCTTAGACAAAGATACAAGGAGCTCAATCTTATACCTGCAAGCGATTAATTGGAGAATAAATTATGGCCAAGACTGCATCAAAATCGGCTGCGTCAAAAAGCGGCTCTCGTTCATCGACAAAATCATCATCTAGAAGTTCATCCTCTAAAGGTAAATCCTCCGGGGGCAAAGGAAAAGCTGGTAGTAAAGGAGGAAAATCTTCTGGCTCCAAATCAAAAAGCGGAGGTGGAAGAGGCAGTTATTCTGCATCAAAATCTGGTAGTGCAAAAGGAAAATCATCAAGTGGCTCTTCAAGGGGAAGGTCGTCATCTTCTTCAAAAAACTTATATACATCCTATTCAAGTTCTACAAAAATGTCCGCAGAATCAAATGCTAAACTTGAAAAAAGTTTTAGAAACAAAGTCGAAAGAACCATGCAGAGCGACTGGTATAAGGTAAGACGGCAGGGGGGTACTACACACGAAGAATTTGTTAATGGCAAAGTAAAAGAACTTACCAGAGAATATAACAATAGGCGACGAATAGAGG
>CACYBG010000364.1 GCA_902772605.1 uncultured Spirochaetaceae bacterium | reverse complement strand
GCTGATGTTCTGACATTCATCGGGTGAGAGCATTTCCGTCTTTTCAAAATCAACAAGCACCCTGTCAGCTTTTCCGAGTTTTCCTTCCGGTGCCTTTACGTAAACCTGTACGACTTCCTTTGATGAAACGCGACCTATGTTCTTTACGTCAAGGTTTATGGAAATCATCCTTTTGTTTTCATCTGCTGATGCTGATTTTACGCCGATTGAAAACTCCGAATAGTTCAATCCGAATCCGAAGGGATAGCGAACCTTGTCCCTTGCAAAAGTTTCGAAATATCTGTATCCGACAAAGATGTCTTCCACGTAAAAATTTTCATCAGGATTTCCAAAATATGCGTCTGAAGGGTAGTCGGAAATTTTCATTGCGACCGTATCTGTCAGTTTTCCCGTCGGTGGAATTTCTCCCGTGAGCGCCTTTGCCGTTCCCAATCCTCCGAGCATTCCGCCCTGCCAAACATACATCACTGAATCGGGTTTGCATTCATCCGTAAAGCTCATGTCGATTATGTTTCCGACGTTCAGGAGTACTACGAATTTCTTGAATCCGGCCCTGATTTTTCGGAGCATGTCCATTTCTTCATCGGTCAAAAGATATGAGCCCTTTGAATTGCCGTTGTCTTTGTCTTCTCCTGCAGTCCTTCCGATTATTGCAATTGCCACCGTGGATTTTTCTGCGGCATCGGAAACGATTTTTTCCGTCAGTGGCATTTCAATCTGGGACCATTTTTCCTTTCCCCATCCGAATCCTTCGTCGTATGGATTTTTTTCTTCCCAGTCGGCGTAGATTTTTTCAAGCTCTTCATTCACCCTTATGCCGCTGCATTCCTTCAATCCGTCGATTATGGAATGTACTTTTGAAACGTTGACTTTTCCTCCTGAGCCCGTTCCGCTTTTGTAGTAGTGGGTCTGTATCCTTCCGAACACTGAAACGCAGTCGCCTTTTTTGAGCGGTAGTACGTCGTTTTTATTTTCAACGAGAACGCATCCTTCGGCAATAGCTTGAACGGCGGTCTCTTCATATTTTTTCCAGTCCAAAATCGTCTTCATAAAATCTCCATGAATCAACAGCCACTGATGCAGTTGGCAACAATGGTTTTAAATGTTCAAGTTCATTCTATATATTATGTTTCTTTTGTTCCAGTGTTAACCGTATCTCCAATCGCATAAAAAAATAATTGCATAAAAAATAAAAAAATGATGATTTTATGTACGAAATTTGGTATCATGTCCGTGTCGATGGATATCGGAAATTTTGTGCTTTACGTTTGGAGAAGATATGACTTTAGACGGTTCTATTCTTATTTGGATTCAGGAAAATCTGCGCAACTCATTTTTATCATCATTTATCGTTCCGTATTCCTTAAGCGGAAATTATGCAATTCCTTGGTTCATTGTCGTAATTGTTCTGCTGATTTTCAAGAAGACCAGAAAAATCGGCGTACTGGCACTGATTTCCATGGCCGTTGCATTCTGCATAAATGATTTCATATTGAAAAACCTGATTGCAAGACCAAGACCTTTCCTGGAAATTCCTGAGCTGATGACTTTGGTAAAGCGTCCTTCATCATATTCATGTCCATCCGGGCATACAGCGATTGCATTCGGATTTGCCGTTTCAATCCTGATGAATGCAAAGAAAAGGTACGGATTCATAGCTCTGTTTTTCGCCCTGCTGATGGGATTTTCAAGGATGTATGTCGGAGTGCATTATCCGAGCGACGTGCTTTTGGGACTTTTGCTCGGCTCTACGGTTGCGATTTTAGTATCGGTTTTTGGAAACAGGATTTTACGCAGGAAACATATCCGTGAAGATAAAGGAAGCGTCAATGAATCGGAAGCCTGAACTGATAGTGATGCTCACTCACGATGACTATACCGTTGACAATGCGAGGACCGTTTTTGAATCGTGCAAGGATACGGGGGCATTGTACTGGGGTGCAAAGGAAAAGAACCTGACGCATCTTGAGCTTATGAATCTGTTTGCCTGCATGAAGGAAAACGGTAAGAAAACGGTTCTGGAAGCCGTAACATATAACGAAGCGACCGGTCTGGATGCTGCAAAGCTTGCCGTTAAATGTGGCTGCGACATGTTGATGGGGACCGTTTTTGGGGATTCAATCAGTTCGTTCTGTCAGGACCACGGATTGAAATACATGCCCTTTGTCGGACAGCTTAGGGGACGCCCGTCCATCATGGAAGGCACTGTTGATGAAATCGTGGATGAGGCAAGGTCGAACATTGAAAAGGGGGCATTCGGAGTCGATCTGCTTGGATACAGGTTCGTCGGAAATTCGCAGAAACTGAACAGACGGGTTGTGGAAGCCGTGGATGCTCCGGTTTGCATTGCGGGAAGTGTCGACAGCTATGAACGCCTTGATGAAATCCTTGAATTGAATCCGTGGGCGTTTACGATAGGCAGTGCATTCTTTGAAAACAGGTTCGGCCTTGAATTTCCTGAGCAGATTGAAAACGTCCTGTCCTACATCAATGGTTCCGGTACCTCAAGATAAATGCAACGTGCAGCAATTTCCTGGACTTGAAATCATACACCGATTTGGTCTTCAGGAATCAGGCTGTAGTCGAACATGACTTCGGAATGATTGTCCCAGTTGAGTTCGCGCTTTAAGAGACTGTTCGTCGCACGGTCAAATGTTTCCTTGTAGATTTTGGAAACCCTGTAATATTTTTCACCTTCCTTTTGGAAATGATGCCCGTCTTCCGTAATTGCATACGTCCATGGATATTCCCTTTCGCTTCTCAATTCACCGTAGAGGTTTTCTTCATCGCACCAAAGAAGCAGCTGAACGTTCTGGTCCGTCTCGTTTTTGAATCGGAAATCAATATTGTTATAACTGACCGATGTTCCTGCGCTGTATGGAATCCTCCGGCCATGGTCTGGAGCGAGAGCATCCGAATGATGATGGATTTCCGTAACCGTCAGCGGGCTGTTTAAAATCAAAAGGTGAATCGTGTTTCCAAGGTTGCATAATCCTCCTCCGACTCCGGCAATCAGTTTTTTATTTTCGATGACCCTTCCTTCCTTGAATCCCCTGCGCCTTGAAGTTTTTCCGACCAGTTTCCAGAATGAAAAGCTTTCCCCCGGATGGATTACGATTCCGTTCATCTTGCTGCACGCGAGCCTGATGTTGTCCGCCTTGTTTTCCTGAAGCACGGGATCGATTCCCTTTCCTTTTTTAATCAGTGCATTATGATGGCTTGAAACCAGATTTGGAAGCCTTTCCCGTGAAATCTCCCTTGAAAATTTTTCGGTGGTGAAGATGTTTTTTATGTGACGCTTCAACGTTTCCTTTTGGCATGAAATCCAATAGAAAAATGGATTCATCTCGCAAAAAAGTTTTCTTCGCCGTACGGATTTTGCACCGCTTTCAATGCTGATGTTTCCGAGCCTGTGACTGTATTTTGATTTTGAATGGATTTTAAGGATGATGTTTTCGACTCTCCGTCTGCATCCGATTTTTTTGACGGTTCCGAATCCGACGTATTTTACAAGGACGTTCGGAATGCCGGCCCGGTTTGCTCCGAGTATGTCTATGGTCAGCTGGTCGCCGATGTACAGGGTGTTTTCTTTTTTTGAACCGAGCATTTCAAGGGACTTCAGGTAATTTTTTGCATCGGGTTTTCCTGCTTCCGCAATGTAAAGCGCATCGATGTTTTTTTTGAATGAAAGTATCCGTTCTTCGCTGTTGTTTGAAAGAAGCAGGATTTTGAATCCGATTTCGTTGAGCCTGGTGAAAAGCGAATCGACTTCGGCATTTGATTCTGCACCATGTGGAACGAGCGTATTGTCGATGTCGAAAATCAGCGCACGGAATCCCATGTCGAAAAGCTTTTGATAGTCGATGGAAAAAGGGGAGTCCATATATTCGTATGGAAAAAAGTTCTTTAGCAAATCAGTCTCCTGATAAAAGAATTGTGGAAACTCAGAATTGACTTCTAGGGAACACTTAATAATCCGAAAGCGGATTATTAAGTGTTAACAATAACACCCGCAATTTCGCAGTAATTCCTTACAGTATAATGAATTACGAGAAATTGCTAGGAACCGCTGATTAATGCTTCGTGTATTAATCAGCGGTTTACTAGACTACATTTTTAACCGTTGATTGTCAATCGAGTGAAAATGCAAAAAAAAACGGTCCGGATTGAATCGTCCGAACCGCATTTAATCAGACCTTGAACTGGTCGATCTGGTCTCCAATCTTCTTTATCGATTCCTTTACCTTGTTGGAAATCGCACCAAGCGAGGCTCCCGTTTCATTAATCTTACGTGCACCGAGACCCATTTCGTTCATGCTGTCCTTCATTGCACTTGTCGCATCCTGAAGCAGCTTCACTTCTTCAAGTATCGCCTTGTTTCCCTCGGTCATTTCCTGTGCCGCACTCCGAACTTCAATGGTACTGTCGTTCATGCTGTGAAGTGCCTGGTTGATTTGGACGCTTCCAGAATTCTGTTCTTCCATTGCAGATTTTATCTGAAGTACAAGTTCATCCGTCTGGTTGATTTTTTGGGAAACAGATTCAAACGCCATGCTGGACTCTATGCTTGCATTTACTACTTCCTTTATGGACTCCTTTATGTTCGTCAGCTGTTCACCGATTGTCTTTGACTGTGACGTTGACGTTTCGGAAAGCTTTCGGATTTCATCTGCAACGACTGAAAATCCCTTTCCTGCTTCACCTGCATGAGCCGCTTCGATTGCCGCATTCATTGCAAGAAGGTTCGTCTGTTCTGCAATTGCACTGATTGCCGCATTTGCTTCCTGAAGCATTTCGCTCTGTCCTTCAATCTGCTTGATGCGTTCGTTTACATCCTGCTGCTTGTTGAATCCGAGCTGGGCGTCGTTCTGCAGTGCACCGAATGAACCTGCCATTTTGTCGATGCTCTGGTTTACGCTGTTTATGTTTCCAATCATCTCTTCTACGGCTGCCGATGCTTCAGAAACTCCTGCACTCTGACTTTCAATCATGTTCTCAAGCGATGCAATGTTCGATGCAATCTGATTTACCGCACCCGCCGTTTCATTTACCGAGCTGCTCTGATTTTCAATCTGCTGGTACATGCTGTTTATGTTTGCAAGAATCTGGGTGATTGCCGATGCTGTCTCCTCCGACGTTGCCGCCATGTCTGCACCTGCAATGTTGAGTTCTTCCTTCGAGTCCTTTACGTCCTTTACTATGTTCTGAAGTTTTTCGGTAAACCTGTTGAATCCGACGACGACCTGTCCGATTTCATTGTTCGTGTTGATTTGGATTCTCTGCGTAAGGTCTGCATTTCCCGTTGCAATTCCGTTGATTGTCTTCTTGACGACGTTCAGGGGACGCATTGCACCGTAGATGACCAGTCCGCTTACAAGCAGGGTCAGGACGGTTACGAAAACGGTAAACATGCTTACTATCTGTATGACTCCGTTTACTACATCCATGAGCTGTTTTTCAGGAATGGTTATGAGGAGCGACCACGGCGTACCTTCGATGTTGTGATAGTAGATGTATTCGCTGTTGCGGTTTTTTTTCGGAACGATTTCATAATTGACTTTTCCGCTTGCTGCATTCCTTGCAATTGCAGATAGGGCTTCGTTACCCTTGGGAAGTCCGTTTATGAAATTCATTTCCATTATGTAGTCGCTGTTCGGATGGCTTATCGCAAGACCTTCCGATGAAATCACCCATGCGTATCCACCGGTTCCAATCTTTATGGAGTTTACGTTCTTGACGATTTTTTCCACGTTTACGACGGCGCAAATCATGGCGATGTTTTTTCCGTTCCTCTTTATGGCCTTGGTTATGTGCGTTACGGGTTTTCCGGTCGTCTTGGAGATTACGGGGTCGTCGATGAAACTGTCCTTTCCTTCTTCAAGTATCGCCTTAAGGTATGAGCGTTCCTTGACGTCGGTCCTTTTTCCGATGTCGGTGTAGGCAAGACCGGATGAATCGCATAGCATTATGTAATCGAAATCAGGATCCCTGTTGTCGGACTGATGGGTAAGCCATTCGGCCATTTCCTCGAAAGTCCCTTCCTTCATTACGTTTGAATTGATGTAATAGTCAAGGCCCCTGTAGTAACCGTCAAGGTTTTCCTTCATGGAGAGTGCATAGGCTTCAACTACATAGGAGTATTCGGCGACGGCACTTTCCGAAACCTTGTCCGTGGTGTATCGGCCTATTACGATTGCCTGAATGACATTGAACATGATGATTGGTGCGGCAATGGCCACAAGCATCACCAGCAAGAGCGAACTTTTTTTATCCTGTTTCATGATGAGCCTCGTTATGTCCAGATTTGCATGTAAATCTCCAATAATGGTTTAAAATCAATATTGCAGTAAGTAGCGCGTTAAAAGAGGACACTTTTTT
>CACYBG010000363.1 GCA_902772605.1 uncultured Spirochaetaceae bacterium | reverse complement strand
TGAAGTCTGTGCATCAACGACAAACCGCAACTTCAACGGACGCATGGGAAAAGGCGGAATGGTCCACCTCATGAGCCCGGCTTCGGCAGCCGCAACGGCAATTACAGGCACAATCACCAATTCAGAACTTTACAAAGGCTGAAAAAAAAACGAAAGGAGGTGACTGCATCATGAAAAGAAACTTCTTTGCGTGGCTTTCCATTCTGTCAATCACGTTCCTTTCCGTATGCATTGATTCGGCATCTTCCCCACCCGCTTTCTCTGCAAAAACCGTAGAAAATGCACTCACCTTCTGGCAGGAAAACGGGGTACGGGACTATGAGTTCAGCTGGACACGGAACGGAGCAACTCCGAACTGTTCCGTCAATGTCCATGTTTCCCATAGGTCGGGAGTTTCCGATGTCAACCTCGAATATGACGGTTCTTACGCCGAAAGTTCAGAGGCTGACCGGATTGCCGAAATGGATACGGTTGAAAAATATTTCAAAAGATTCTCGAAACCTACAAGGCAAATCAGGAAAAAATCAAAACCGGAAACATCTACCATGCCGACTACCATCTCAAATGCAACGGTAAGTACGGCTATCCCGAGGAATTCTTCGATACGGTTTTTGGGACCAGGGAGGACTTCGAAAACAAACCTCCGATGGGAGGAAGCCGAAATACGTTCGAGTTTCAGATGGAAGATTTTTCTGTAATCCGAAACTAAAAAACACTTTACTTTTTGCAAAATACGTAATATCTTTTATTGTAGCAAAACATTAAACTAAGCAAGAGGAACAAAAATGAAACAGTTTGGAGGAGACGTTCTTTTTCTGGACCGCTCTGACATCAATACTGATGAAATCATTCCTGCAAAGTATCTCACCGAGAACACAAAGCAGGCATTGAAGCCCTATCTTCTTGAGGATCTGAAGCTTGACGGTTTCAATCCAAAGACGGATACGATCGGAAAGAAAGTCATCATCACAAGGGAAAACTTCGGTTGCGGTTCCAGCCGCGAGCATGCCCCTTGGGTTCTGGAAGTCAACGGAATCTATACGGTAATCGCAGTAAATTTCGCAAGGATTTTCAGACAGAACATGTACAACTGCGGACTTTTGGCCCTTGACATGAGTAAGAAGGACATAGACGACATGTTCCGCACCTTCGCATCAAAGGACACTCAGTGCAAGATTGAGCAGAAGGAAGACGGAACCTGGAAAGTCAAGTTGATTGCAGGCTCCCTGTCAAAGTCCTATCCCTTCAAGCTTGAAGGATTCGAGAAAGCCCTCATCGAAAACGAAGGTTGGATTGGGTATGCAAACAACAAATACTAAGCAGAGCTTAGTAGCTGAAAGCTTGACGTACTGCAATTAACATATACCAGGCATTTGTCATTCAACCAGTTTTCGGCTGTGCCGAAGACTGGTTTCGTTGATTATACTGCCGTTAAAAAAGTCTTAAACCTTTTCAACCAGTCCTTTCTTTTCGGCTTCAGTCAGAATCATTTCGACTATCTGCTCGGGAGTATATGACGCCGTGTCGATTTTCAGGTCTGCAAATCCATAGTCGCCGTTATCTATCGAGTAAAGCTTCATGTAGCGCCTTGAATCCTCTGCATCCCTCATGGCGGTAAATGCCTTTATCTTTTCCAGATCTCCGCCCTCACGGTTCAATATGCGTCCTGCACGGGTGTCGTCGGAAGCTTCCAGATAAACCTTCATGTCGGCTTCCTTCAGCATCCAGATTGCAAGACGGCTTCCAAGCACGCAGCTTTCCTTTTTTGCAAGCTCTACCTGCCTCGTGTCTACCGTTATGTCGTAACTGTCATCCGATTTTGCGGCCTCTATGACCTGTGCAAGGGTCATACCCTTTTCCGCCGCAAGCTGCCTGAACGTAAAGTTTATGAGGGTCACCCCCAATTCCTTTGCAAGGAGCGAACTGACGGTAGTGTTTCCGCATCCGGATTTTCCGCTGATTGCAATCCTCAATTCCCTGCCAGATGAAACCCTATAGGCCATTTGTCCTCCTGAAAAAAAATCCCGCCATCAATCTGAAATGGACGGGACATATGAACGAATGAACGAGCAAAGGACGGAAAACGACCAGACCGATTTCCGTCCTTGCAAATTAAAAGTCAGCTTCCAAGCGCATGCAAGCTGTCAGAAATCCGCATCAATCCACCCGCAGATGGACGAAAGGGATTAGAACTGCTTGAAAACGTGTGCTGAATCCAATACGTAGATGACCTTTGGAAGTCCCTTGCTGAAATCAACGACATTTCCTTCTTCTTCGCTTGCCTTAGGGAACCTGAGGAGGGTCGTCTCTTCTTCTTTCGTTTCAGCATCCTTAGCTTCAGCCTTTACAGTCTCTGCTTCAGCTTCAGACGTTGCTGAATCGGCAGTTTCCTCAACCTTTTCTCCGTCTCCGATTACAGGAACCTGATTGATTGTAGGATAGTATCCGAGGAGTCTCTGTCCGTAGTAGACCAGAAGCCTGTTCTGAACCCTTGTGATGTCCCTGTTTGGATGGCGGTTGTATACGAACAGATATGAGTGGTTGTCTTCGTCCTTGATGGTTCCGACAAGCTCCAAGTAATCGTTGTCGTTGAACTCGTCCGGATTGGTCCTCTTGGCTGATGCGAGAAGTGCGTCTGAGCTCCAGTCGAAAGCAAAGAAGTCGTCTCCATTCTTTTCGATTCCGGTTTCAGTAAATCCGTAAGCCTCAGAAACGTAAGGGGAAACAGAGCCGGTCTGAGTAACGATGAAAACAGGCTTTCCGTCAACCTTTCCGATGAGAGGTGTTCCAGACTGTGAAAGGGTCTTCTTATATGAGAGCTTTACGCTTTCCTTGTCGGTAACGTCGAAAATCACATATGCATATGCAAGCGGATCGTCACCGGTAAGCTTTGCGAGCGTTCCGAGGTATGACTTTCCGTCTTCGGTGAATGTGAACCATGAAGAATCGTATGCGAAATCATCGGCTTCGCTGTTCGTAAATGCGAAAAGCTGGCTTCCAAGTCCGAGGCGGCCTTCCTTGGTCTCTGCCGTTGAGTATGCAGCCGGATAGTATGTCATTGAGATGTCTGCATTTGTAAAGGCACGGTACTCCGTATATGGAATTCCATCACCCTCCGATACAGTCTTGACGTCTGTCAGGGTGCCATCAACACCGATCAACTCGATATTGCTTCCCTCTTCATAGAAGAAGTAATTTGCAATGTCAGATTCGCTCACATTGTAGTCAGCGAACGGGTCGGCGGCGAACACAGACAAAGTCTGTGACAGTACAAAAGCGATTCCTGCAATCACTTTCATTTTCTTAGAACAGAACATGTTGTTACTCCTTTATTCTTATTCTACATTCTTTGACTGCTCACGGATATTCTCCAGAGCATCTTTTGCGTTTACAACCATAGCGCCAACCTCAGTAAACTGATTTTTGCTGCCGATGGTATTTATCTCACGGTTGGCCTCCTGACAGATAAAATCAAGTCTCTTACCTGGCACGGGGTCATCGGTGATTTCCTTTCTCATT